>NZ_BDJK01000005.1 GCF_001950255.1 Carboxydothermus pertinax | reverse complement strand
GCTGCAGTTAATGTAGTCTTACCATGGTCAACGTGGCCGATGGTTCCAATGTTTACGTGGGGTTTTACCCGCTCAAATTTTGCTTTCGCCATTTTTTATTCCTCCTTTTTACTTACCCTGTCTTTTTTGTATTATTTGGTCAGCCAGATTTTTGGGCACCTCTTCATAATGAGAGAAGTGCATCGTATAAGTTCCCCGTCCTTGAGTCTTAGACCGCAGGTCAGTCGCATAACCAAACATTTCAGCTAAAGGTACATAGCCCCGAACAACCTGCATATTATTCCGGGCTTCCATTCCTTCTATCCGTCCCCGGCGGGAGTTCAAGTCGCCAATAACCTCACCCATATATTCCTCGGGAACGACCACTTCTACTTTCATAATGGGCTCTAAAAGCACCGGATTGGCTTTTAAAACCGCTTGTTTTGCCGCCATCGAACCGGCAATCTTAAACGCCATTTCCGAAGAGTCAACTTCATGGTAACTTCCATCAAACAACGTTACCCGAACATCAATAACCGGATATCCTGCTAATACACCTGATTCTAGCGCTTCTCGGACACCAGCATCTACAGCGGGAATGTATTCCTTGGGAATTACGCCACCAACAATTTTGTTAACAAACTCATAGCCTTTACCCGCTTCCAGCGGTTCAATTTCAATCCACACATGACCGTACTGGCCTCGTCCACCGGTCTGCCGAATGTACTTCCCTTCCACTTTGGCAGTGCCGCGAACGGTCTCTTTGTATGCAACCTGTGGTTTACCCACATTAGCTTCTACTTTAAATTCCCGCATTAAACGGTCCACAATAATTTCTAAATGGAGCTCACCCATTCCGGCAATAATGGTCTGTCCCGTTTCCTGATCCGTCCACATTCTAAAGGTGGGGTCTTCTTCAGCTAAACGCTGGAGAGCAATACTCATTTTTTCTTGGTCCTGTTTCGTCTTGGGTTCAATAGCCACGTTAATAACCGGCTCCGGGAATTCCATTGATTCTAAAACAATAGGATGCTTTTCATCGCAAATGGTATCTCCCGTGTGGGTATCTTTTAATCCAACCGCTGCCGCAATATCACCGGAACATACTTCATCAATTTCTTCCCGATGGTTAGCATGCATCCGTAATAAGCGACCAATCCGCTCTTTCTTCCCTTTGGTTGAGTTTAAAACGTAGGAACCGGACTTTAAGACGCCGGAATAAACCCTAAAGAAGGTGAGCTTACCCACATAAGGGTCAGCCATAATTTTAAACGCCAGAGCGGAGAACGGTTCAGAGTCGCTTGCAATCCTGGTGTCTTCACTACCGGTTTCCGGGTTAATTCCTTTAACTGCCGGAATATCCACCGGTGAAGGTAAATAGTAAACAATTGCATCTAGTAACGGCTGAACCCCTTTATTTTTAAAGGAAGAACCACAAAGCACCGGAACCACTTTAACAGCAATGGTAGCTTTTCTTAGACCGGCACGAATTTCTTCAGCGGTGAGTTCTTCACCGTCTAAATATTTTAGCATTAATTCTTCATCTGCTTCCGCCGCCGCTTCCAGTACTTTTTCCCGGTATTCGGCAACCATATCAAGCATATCTGCCGGAATTTCTGCTTCGGCAAGTTGAGTACCTAAATCATCGGTATAAATTATTGCCTTATTCTCAATTAAATCTACAATCCCCTGGAAGGTATCTTCACTACCAATGGGCAGCTGAATCGGCACCGGATTGGCTCCCAAACGCTCTTTAATCTGTTTTACTACTTCAAAGAAATTCGCACCCATCCGGTCCATTTTGTTCACATACGCAATTCTTGGAACACCATATTTATCAGCCTGACGCCAGACGGTTTCCGATTGCGGTTCCACACCACCTACAGCGCAAAACACCGCCACCGCACCGTCTAAAACCCTAAGCGACCTTTCAACTTCCACGGTAAAGTCCACGTGGCCGGGCGTATCAATGATGTTAATTCTATGATTTTTCCAGAAGCATGTGGTCGCCGCAGAGGTTATAGTTATACCTCGCTCCTGCTCCTGAACCATCCAGTCCATAGTAGCAGCACCATCATGCACTTCGCCCATTTTATGCACTTTACCGGTATAGAAGAGAATACGCTCGGTAGTAGTTGTTTTGCCGGCGTCAATATGAGCCATAATCCCGATGTTTCTTGTACGCTCCAACGGGTATTCTCTTGGCACGTCGTATTCCCTCCTTTACCATCTGTAATGGGCAAACGCCTTATTGGCCTCCGCCATTTTATGAGTATCTTCTTTTTTCTTCACCGCTGCACCAACACCATTAGCAGCATCCATAATTTCCGCCGCCAGTTTTTCCTCCATGCTGCGGCCACTTCTTTCCCGGGCATAATTAACAATCCAGCGAAGCGCCAAGGATTGCCGCCGCTCCGGGCGTACTTCCATGGGTACCTGATAGTTGGCACCACCAACCCGCCGCGGCCGCACTTCCACCACCGGCATGACATTTTTCATCGCTTCTTCAAAAACTTCCAGCGGATCTTTACCGGTCTTTTCCCGGATTATCTCAAAGGCTCGATAGCAAATTTTTTCAGCTAAACTTTTTTTGCCATCAACCATTGTTTTATTAATTAACTTAGTAACAAGTTTGCTGCCATATACCGGATCCGGTAAAACATCCCGTTTCGGCACAGGTCCTCTTCTGGGCATTTTCTTCCCCCCTTTACAAGGTTTCTTTCCAAAACTTTTTTTACTTCTTGGTCTTCGGCCGTTTTGTCCCGTACTTGGAACGACCTTGATTTCGGTTTTGCACTCCAGCACAGTCAAGCGCTCCCCGAACAATGTGGTATCTAACACCAGGTAAGTCTTTAACCCGGCCCCCTCTTACTAGCACCACCGAGTGTTCTTGTAAATTATGGCCAATACCACCGATATATGCAGTAACTTCAACACCATTGGTTAAGCGAACACGGGCTACTTTTCTTAAAGCTGAGTTTGGCTTCTTTGGAGTTGTGGTGTAAACCCTGGTACAAACACCCCGCTTTTGCGGACAACCCTTCAGCGCCGGAGCACTGGACTTAACGGTAACTTTTTCTCTACCTTTCTTTACTAGCTGATTAATCGTTGGCATTTGTTACACCTCCTTCCCCGGATCTAAAATTGCAGCACAGGCACATCCTACAGCAATACCGCAGCTTTTTCCCAGACTTTCCATTGTATCCACGGCTTCTACTGGTACATCTTTTTCTTTGCAGAGAGCTAATACCGGGTCAGTCACCCGCTTCTCTGCATCTAAGGCAATAAATACTTTCCTAACTTTCCCTTTCTGGAGGGCCTTTATTGTTTGTTTGGTGCCAACCGTTTTATTTTTTGCTTCGGTAATCTCGGAAAGCGGCACAATACTCCCTCCCGCCTGTTAACACACTTTTATATGATAACATCTTGATAAATCCTTGTCAATTCATCTAAATTTTTACCAGGAACAGCATACATTAAAATTATGTTAATTTTTTCGGGGCCGAGGAATCCCGGCCCCTTTTTTAATCTTCACTTTTGGCCTGGACCATAATGTTACGGTAACGGGACATTCCAGTACCCGCCGGTATTAGTTTACCAATAATAACGTTTTCTTTAAGACCTAAAAGTGGATCCACCTTACCTTTAATAGCCGCTTCGGTAAGCACCCTGGTAGTTTCCTGGAACGACGCTGCCGATAAGAACGAGTCGGTAGCTAGGGATGCTTTTGTTATACCTAAAAGCACCCGCTTTGCTGTAGCAGGCTGGCCACCTTTGGCAACAACTTTGGTATTTTCATCTTCAAATTCAAAAATATCCACAAGGCTTCCTGGTAACAGATCAGTATCACCCGACTCTTCAATTTTTACTTTTCTTAGCATTTGCCGGATAACCACTTCAATATGCTTGTCGTTAATCTCAACCCCCTGCATCCGGTAAACTTTCTGTACTTCCTGCAAGAGGTAAAGCTGGGCTCCTTCAATGCCTTTAACTTTAATTAAGTCGTGGGGATTAATTGGTCCTTCGGTTAATTCATCACCGGCATAAACTTTATCTCCGGTTTGGACTTTTATTCTGGCCTGGTAAGTTATTGGATAAACCTGGCGTTCGCCGGTTTCCGGATTCACCACTTCAATTTCCCGGCGGCCCTTATTATCTCTAACTTCTACTACCCCGTCAATTTCGGTGATAATTGCCTGCCCTTTGGGGCGTCTTGCCTCAAATAGCTCTTCAACCCGCGGTAAACCCTGGGTGATGTCCTCACCAGCAACCCCTCCCGTATGGAAGGTCCGCATGGTAAGCTGGGTACCCGGTTCACCAATACTTTGAGCCGCAATTATCCCTACCGCTTCGCCAATGTCCACTATCTTATTGGTAGCAAGGTTTCGCCCGTAACACCTGGTGCAAACTCCGTGCCTGGTCCGGCAGGTTAAAACAGAACGGATTTTTACTTTTTCGACCTTTGCTGCCGCAATACTCTCGGCAATTTCTTCGGTAATTTCCTGATTTTTAGCAACTAAAATTTCACCGGTTGCAGGATGTATTACGTCTTCGGCAGCAATTCTTCCTAAAATCCTATCTTCAAGTTTTTCAATAATATCAGTACCATCTTTAATGTCGGTTACATAAATTCCGTCTTCCGTTCCACAATCTTCTTCCCGTACAATCACATCCTGACAAACGTCCACTAAGCGTCGGGTCAAATAACCGGAGTCAGCAGTTCTAAGAGCGGTATCGGCTAAGCCTTTCCGAGCACCGTGGGTTGAAATGAAGTATTCTAATACGGTTAAGCCTTCCCGGAAGTTAGCTTTAATTGGCAGGTCGATAATCCTACCCGAAGGGTCAGCCATTAAGCCCCGCATCCCTGCCAGTTGCCGAATCTGCTGGATGTTACCCCTAGCACCGGATTTTGCCATCATATAAACATGGTTAAATTGAGAAGCTTCTAGGGTTTCCACCAGCTTTTTGGTAACTTTATCGGTAGCTGCATTCCAGATATCCACTACTTTCTGGTAACGCTCATCTTCGGTAATTAATCCCCGGCGGTATTTATTTTCAATGTCAGCCACCATCCGGTCAGCCTCTTCCAGGATTTCCTGCTTTTCTTTAGGTACGGTGATATCCACTACCCCGATGGTAAGTCCGGCTTTATTGGCATAATGGAAGCCAAGTTTCTTAAGGCCATCCAACAAGTGTCCGGTCTTTTCGTAGCCAAGCTTTCGGTAAGATTCGGTAACAATCTTACCCAAGCCTTTTTTATCCACCAGGTGATTAATAAACCTTAACTCTTCCGGAATTACTTCGTTAAAGATAATCCGCCCAGGAGTAGTTTCAAGCTCAACCCATTCACCTCCAATAGGATAACGAACTTTTATCCTGGAGTGAAGTTCAAGAACCCCACTTTCGTACGCCATAATGACTTCTTCAGGATGGGCAAATTTCTTACCTTCCCCTTTTGCTCCAGGTTTTTCGACCGTAAGGTAGTAACTTCCAATAACCATGTCCTGAGTCGGTACAACCACCGGCTTTCCGTCTTTGGGGTTTAAGATGTTGTGAGAAGCAAGCATTAAAAGCCGAGCTTCCGCCTGGGCTTCCGCCGAGAGAGGTACGTGGACTGCCATTTGGTCACCGTCAAAGTCAGCGTTGTAAGCAGTGCAAACTAGCGGGTGAATTTGAATTGCCCGACCTTCTACCAGCACCGGCTCAAACGCCTGAATACCTAAACGGTGCAAAGTTGGCGCCCGGTTTAAAAGTACCGGGTGTTCTTTAATTACTTCTTCTAATACGTCCCATACCTCTGGTTTTACCCTTTCCACCATGCGTTTTGCACTTTTAATATTATGGGCAATGCCGTCGGCTACAAGCTTCTTCATGACAAAAGGTTTAAAAAGCTCTAAGGCCATTTCTTTAGGAAGACCACACTGGTGGAGCTTTAATTCGGGGCCTACTACGATAACTGAACGGCCCGAATAGTCTACCCTTTTACCTAAAAGGTTCTGTCTAAACCGTCCCTGTTTACCTTTTAACATATCGGAAAGAGATTTTAACGGACGGTTCCCCGGACCGGTAACCGGACGGCCGCGGCGGCCGTTATCAATTAATGCATCTACCGCTTCCTGCAACATCCGTTTTTCGTTACGGACAATGATATCCGGAGCTCCCAGTTCTAGAAGTCTTTTTAGGCGGTTATTCCGGTTAATCACCCGCCGATATAAATCATTAAGGTCCGAGGTAGCAAAGCGTCCTCCATCCAACTGTACCATTGGCCGTAATTCCGGTGGAATTACCGGAATAACATCTAAAATCATCCATTCCGGCCGGTTACCGGATTTTCTAAACGACTCTACCACTTCTAAACGACGAAGAGCCCGAATCCTGCGCTGGCCGGTCGATTCTTTTATTTCAGCCTTAAGTTCTAAAGCTAATTCATCTAAATCAATTTCTGCTAAAAGCTCTTTTATAGCTTCAGCTCCCATTCCTGCTTTAAATTCATTACCGTATTTTTCCCTGGCTTCCCGGTACTCAGTTTCCGTTAAAGTTTGCTTTTTAAGAAGAGGCGTTTCCCCGGGATCAATAACAATGTATGATACAAAGTACAGAACTTTTTCCAAAGAGCGCGGGGACATATCCAGTAAAAGCCCCATGCGACTTGGAATCCCTTTAAAATACCAGATGTGTGAAACTGGAGCGGCAAGCTCTATATGTCCTAGCCGCTCCCGCCGGACTTTAGAACGGGTAACTTCAACCCCGCAGCGGTCACACACTACCCCTTTATAGCGCACCCGTTTATATTTGCCGCAGTGACATTCCCAGTCTTTCGTTGGGCCAAAAATCCTTTCGCAGAAAAGTCCATCCCTTTCGGGCTTTAAGGTGCGGTAATTTATGGTTTCCGGCTTTTTAACTTCTCCATGGGACCAGGCCCGGATTTGATCCGGTGAGGCAAGGCCAATCTTAATCCGCTCAAAATTATTTAAAACCAGCAAGGAGCTTCTCTCCTTTCATAATTTAATCCACCAGGTCACCGTCAAAGTCATCATTAATCTCATAATCCGTTTCTACTTCTTCTTCATAATAATCGTTTTTCACTTCTTCCCGGTCGGCTATACTTGCCGCTAAACCATATTCTTCCGCTTTTTCCCCAATGTCGTCATCAATTTCTTTAATTTCTACTTCTTCGTCATTTTCGGTAAGAACTTTTACGTCCAATCCTAAGCTTTGCAGTTCTTTAATTAGTACTTTAAAGGACTCCGGTACTCCTGGCTCGGGAATATTTTCCCCTTTGACAATTGCTTCGTAGGTTTTTACCCGGCCAACCACGTCATCGGACTTAACGGTAAGGATTTCCTGGAGGGTATAAGCAGCACCGTAAGCTTCCAGTGCCCACACCTCCATTTCTCCAAACCTTTGACCGCCAAACTGGGCTTTACCACCCAGCGGTTGTTGGGTAACCAGGGAGTAGGGACCGGTAGAACGGGCGTGTATTTTATCATCCACCAGGTGAGCAAGTTTTAACATATAAACATAACCTACCGTTACCCGGCTATCAAACGGTTCGCCGGTACGCCCATCCCTTACCTCAATCTTACCATCTTCCGGCAGACCAGCTTTTTTCAGGGCAGCAAAAATATCTTCTTCATTAGCCCCATTAAAGATTGGGGTTGCTACGGTTATTCCCAGGGCTTTCGCCGCCCAGCCTAAGTGGCACTCCAGAATCTGCCCGATATTCATCCGGGAAGGAACTCCCAGCGGGTTTAAAACTATTTCCACCGGTGTACCATCGGGTAAAAAAGGCATATCTTCTTCGGGAAGAATTCGGGCTACAACCCCCTTATTACCGTGCCGTCCGGCCATTTTATCCCCCACTGAGATTTTCCGCTTTTGGGCGATATAAACCCGAACCAGCATATTTACCCCTGGAGGCAACTCGTCCCCGTTTTCCCGGGAAAAGACTTTTACATCTACAACTTTTCCAGCTTCTCCGTGGGGAACGCGCAGGGAAGTATCCCGCACTTCCCGGGCTTTTTCGCCAAAGATGGCCCGTAAAAGCCGTTCTTCGGCGGTAAGTTCCGTTTCTCCTTTAGGAGTAACTTTACCCACCAGAATATCGCCAGGACGAACTTCGGCACCTACCCGGATAATTCCCCGTTCATCTAAATCTTTTAAGGCATCTTCCCCCACGTTAGGGATATCCCGGGTAATTTCTTCCGGACCTAATTTTGTATCCCTGGCATCACATTCGTATTCCTCAATGTGAATAGAAGTAAAAACATCCTCTTTGACAAGCTTTTCACTAATTAAAATAGCATCCTCGTAGTTATAACCTTCCCAGGGCATGTAAGCTGCTAAAACATTTCGTCCCAGGGCCAGTTCACCATAATCGGTGGACGGTCCATCGGCAATAATTTGGTCTTTTTCCACTCGTTCACCTTTAGTAACGATTGGTTTTTGATTGATACAAGTACCCTGGTTGGATCGTTCAAATTTAATTAACTTATAACGGTCAATTTTCCCTTGATCATTTCGTATAACAATTTCATCAGCAGTAACCCGTTCCACTATGCCCGGGTTTTTCGCCAGCACAACCACGCCGGAATCTTTAGCAGCTTTATATTCGATTCCCGTACCCACTACCGGTGCTTCGGTCCGGATTAAAGGCACAGCCTGACGTTGCATGTTTGCACCCATTAGCGCCCGGTTGGCATCATCATGTTCTAGGAAAGGAATTAAAGAAGTCGCTACCGAAAAAACCTGTTTTGGGGAAACGTCAACATAATCAACCTTTGAAGGCTCCACATGAAGAATATCGTGACCATGCCGAGCATTTACCATTTCTTCTAAAAACTTTCCCTCGGGCGAAAGCTTAACGTTGGCCTGGGCAATAACGTACTTTTCTTCTTCATCGGCAGTTAAATAGACAATTTCATTGGTAACAATGCCCCGTTCTTTATCCACTTTGCGGTAAGGAGTTTCTATAAAGCCAAATTCATTGACCCGGGCATAAGTTGTAAGGTTACCAATTAAGCCAATGTTTGGGCCTTCCGGAGTTTCAATGGGACACATCCGCCCGTAATGGGAATGGTGAACGTCGCGCACCTCAAAACCAGCCCGCTCCCGGGAAAGGCCTCCCGGTCCTAAAGCTGACAGCCGCCGTTTGTGGGTAAGCTCTGCCAACGGATTAGTTTGATCCATAAATTGGGACAACTGGCTTGAGCCAAAGAACTCTTTAATAGCTGCCACTATGGGCCTTATATTTATTAAAACTTGCGGAGTCAGGGAATCGGCATCCTGAATGGTCATCCGTTCCCGAACCACCCGCTCCATCCGGGCTAAACCAATACGAAACTGGTTTTGTAAAAGTTCCCCTACCGACCGAAGTCTTCGGTTACCCAAATGGTCAATATCGTCCACTTTTCCTTCGCCTCTTAAAAGGCCTAAAAGGTAACGGATGGTGTAAATTATATCTTCATTAGTAAGTTCCCGGATAAACTCCCTTTTCACCGGGACGTAATCATTTAAATATTTATCGTATTCTTTTTCACCGTTTTCATCGAGATAACGGTACAATACCCCATGGTTTAACTTTTTAAACAACTTATAGCGACCAACATTACCTAAATCATACCGCTTTGGATCAAAAAACAAGGAATCTAAAAGAGTTTTAGCGCTCTCTACTGTAGGCGGTTCACCCGGACGAAGCTTTTTATATATTTCAATTAACGCTTCTTCCCGGGAATCGGTATTGTCCCGGTCTAAAGTCGCAGTAATCTTGTCATCGTGGTCAAAAAGCTCTCCAATCCTTCCTTTTGATTCGTACCCAATAGCCTTTAAGAGTACAGTAGCAGGAAGTTTTCGGGTGCGGTCAATCCTCACATATATATGGTCATTAACATCGGTTTCAAATTCCAGCCAAGCTCCCCGGTTAGGGATAATAGTTGCTAGATACATTTTTTTACCGTTAGGGTCCACCTGTTCGGAAAAATAAACCCCCGGTGAGCGCACCATTTGACTTATGACTACCCGTTCAGCTCCGTTAAAGATAAAAGTTCCTTTTTCAGTCATTAAGGGGAAGTCCCCCATGAACACATCCTGTTCTTTAATTTCACCGGTCTCTTTGTTAATAAGCCTTACTTTCACTCTTAGAGGGGCAGAATATGTAAAATCCCGTTCTTTGCACTCCTCCACCGAGTATTTGGGCTTGCCTAGCTGGTAATCTAAAAACTCCAGCGACAAATTACCGGTAAAATCGGTAATCGGAGATATTTCCCGGAATACTTCCCTTAACCCCTCATCTAAAAACCACTGATAAGATTTTTTCTGAATCTCGATGAGGTAAGGAAGTTCCAGGATTTCGGGGAATTTTGCATAGCTGTAACGTACTTTTTTCCCGACCTGAACCGGTATCATTTAAATTATCACCCCTCAAAAAAAGTTAAAAAACCAAAAAGGTAAAAAGGCAAAAAGAACCCCCCTTGCCTTCCTACCTATAATTTTTAAGGCAATACAGCTTTTTACCATATTTTATCCGAAGCCACAAGATATTATCCATCCTCCAATTAAATTTACAAGATGGCATTTTTAAATGATATCACAAGCCTTTATCCCTGTCAATACCCAGAAAGTATAAAAATAGGGACAGTCCCTATAAAGAACCGTCCCTACTTTACTACTTTACGGTTTTGGAGGAGCTATTTTTCCTGCCTTTAAATCTTCAATTACCGCATTTACTTTATCTTTTACATCCTGCGGAACCTCGTTGGTCCAATCCATTTCAAGTACCCCTTCGGCCCAGCCCTGGCTGTAGCCTTTCGGTTCAAGCTTCCCGGCTACAAACTGCTCCACCACCCACTTAAATAAGTTAGGAGTTTTGTAGAGAACACTTGCAATAACTGTCCCTGGAGCTACCTCGTTTTGGGGAGCAATATAGCCAATTGCTTTAACTCCCTTGGTCTTTGCCGCTTCAATACTGCCTAGTCCTACCTGGTTGGCTGTACAGAACAAAACATCGGCCCCGCTTTCTGCCATTGCTAAAGCTGTTTCCTTCCCTTTTTGGATATCTTCCCAGGAGTTAACGTAAGTTTTCATAACTTTAATCGAAGGGTCCACCGCTTTAGCAGCATTTTCAAACGCATCAAGGGTACCTTTAATTACTGGAAAGGGGAAGGAGCCGATAGCCCCCAGCTTTTTGGTTTTAGTAGTAAGGGCCGCAATGGTTCCAGCAACATAGCCACCTTCCCATTCCCGGATACCTATACCACCAATATTGGGAGCTTTGCCCTGGTCACTGTTAATTACCATGAAAAAAGTTTTGGGATACTGGGGAGCTACTTTGTTTACCGCATCGGTAAATTGTACCCCGTGGGCAAAGACCAGGTCATAGCCTTTTTCGCCGTAATCCCTTAAAGTTGCTTCAAAATCCGCTTGTTGAACGTTTTCAATATACTCCATGTCAATGCCCAGGTCTTTTTTCACCAGCTGCAATCCAGCATAGGCGGTGGCGTTCCATCCCTGATCATTAATGGGACCAGGGAGCACTAAAGCAATCTTATACTTTTTTGCTTTCCCTTCCTTTTTTGGCTCCTCCTTTTGGCCACATCCGGTAAGGCCAAAAATAAGCGCAACCATTAAAAGTACTGCTACTAAAGAAAGAACCTTTTTCTTCATCTTTTTCCTCCTTTTTGTTTTTTATTTGTTTTGGCCCTAAAAGCCAAATTTTAATTCTTTTCATATACCTTACCTAAAGCCGCCGGTGCTGTCGTTTTGCCCACAAGGCCACTCATAGCTAGTACCGTTACCAGATAAGGTAGCATTAAAAACCATTGATAAGGTATTCCAGTCCCCGCCGCTTGCAACCGAATCTGCAGCGCATCGGCTAAACCAAAAACCAGTGACGCAGCTAAAATTCCCAAAGGTTTCCATTTGCCAAAAATTACAGCCGCCACCGCAATAAAACCTCGCCCGGAAACCATGTTGTCGACAAACATGTTAAACTGCCCTAAAGAAAGAAATGCTCCTGCAACTCCCGCTAAAACTCCGGAGATTAAAACACATAAGTAGCGGATTTTTATTACATTAATGCCAACGGTATCGGCAGCTTTGGGGTGTTCGCCCACGGTTCGGATTGTCAAACCCCAGGAAGTACGGTACAGAATGATTGAAACTATCGGCACCAGTAAAAATGCTAAATATACCAAGATGTTTTGCTGAAAGAAAATTGGTCCTAATACCGGTAGATCTTTTAGTACAGGTAACGCTAAGGGCTTAAAAGCGTTGACCGTTACCGGTGTGGTGGTAATCCCAAATTTAGCTCGAAAGATAAAACTGGTAAGCCCAACACTTAAAATATTTACCGCAATCCCGGTAACCACATGGTCAACCCCTAGACTTACTGTCATGTAAGCATGGATTAAAGCTAAAAGCATCCCGCCAACTATCGCAAATCCAATACCTATCCATGGACTCCCCGTCATATACGATCCAATTACCCCAAAGAGAGCCCCGGTTAACATCATCCCTTCAAGACCAATGTTTATAACCCCAGAACGTTCGGAAAACATCCCCCCCAGGGCCGCCAATAAAATTGGTACAGATAAACGAATAGTAGCCGCAAGCAGGGTAATTAAAAATCCAATGGTTAAGATATGCTCCATTTAAGCCACCCCCTTGGCTTTTTTCCTCTGGTAGCGCCGGGCAAGAACTGTACCCCCCAGTAAGAAAAGGATAATTAAGCCCTGGATGATATACACAATGTTGGCTGGAACCCCCACCGAGCGCTGCATACTGTTAGCTCCAACCTGTAAAAGTCCAAACAATAGTGAGGCCAACACTACCCCGAAAGGTGTGGCCTGCCCCAATAACGCTACAGCAATGCCGTCAAAACCAACGCCTTTAGAAAAGTTATCAAGTAACCGGTGGTGAATTCCCCCCACTTCGGTAAACCCGGCAACCCCGGCCAAGGCGCCCGAGAGGGCTAACGCTAAAAACATTTTAGTTCGTACATCAATCCCGGCATATTCGGCCGCATGCAGATTTAGCCCTACCGCCCTTAATTCAAAGCCAAGCTTGGTTCGCCAGAGGATGATATAGACCAACACTGCAAACAAAAGAGCTATCAGAAATCCAAGATGCAAGCGGGTATTGGGTATTAGCACCGGCAAAAAAGCATTTTCTCCTATCATATCCGTTTGCGGATAAAAACCGGATTTTTCCCGCAAGGGTTTATCCACAAGGTAACTTAAAAAATAAACGGCCACATAGTTTAGCATAATGGTAATGATAATTTCTGAAGAGCCAAATACCGCCTTTAAAAGCCCGGGAATACCTCCCCAGATTGCCCCAGCCACTAGAGCTGCTAAAAGAGCAAGGGGAATTGCCATAAATGGCGATAAATGACCAAACTTTAAACCTACCACAACCGCCGCAATGGCCCCCACATACATCTGCCCTTCTGCCCCAATATTAAAAAGTCCAGTTCGGTAAGCAAAAGTAAAGGCTAGGCCAGTCATGATCAGCGGCACCGCTTTAACAAGTATTTCCGAAATCCCATAAAGAGAAGATAAATTACCAAACAGTAAAACAGCATAAGCTTCGAAGGGGTTAACGTTAATGCTAAAGAGGAGTATTGCCCCCAACATAAGCGCAGCTAAAATCGCCAGCACCGGTACAAGGAGGTTAATTGCCAAATCTTTTTTCATGTCTTAGGCCCCCTTTTTTTGTGAAATACCAGCCATCATTAACCCTATTTCACTAACATCGGGATTATCGTTTAAAACTTCCCCCATAATTTGTCCTTTGTATAATACGGCGATCCGGTCGGATAACGCCAGGATTTCCGAAAGTTCCGTAGAAATTAAAAGTACTGCGGCTCCTCGATCCCGCTCTTTAATGATTTGGCCATGGATATACTCAATAGCCCCAACATCAACCCCGCGAGTAGGCTGAACCGCTAACAATAATTGTGGTCTGCGGCTTATTTCACGAGCCACCACCACTTTTTGCTGATTACCCCCGGATAAAGTTCGCGCTGGTACTTCACTATGGGGTGTTTTAACTTTGTACTCATCCAACAACTGCATTGCCCGCTTTTTAATACTATCTAAATTTAAAAAGCCAAACTTTCCACACCAAGGCTCTTTGTAATAACTTTGAAGAATTATATTTTCAGTTAAAGTAAAATCTAAAATTAACCCCCTTTTATGGCGATCTTCAGGAATATGTCCTAATCCTTTTTCGGTAATTCTGCGTGGCTTTAATCCTGTTATCGGTTTACCATTTAGCAAAATTTCCCCGGAAACCGGCCTAATTAGCCCTGCAATAACTTCTGCCAGCTCCGTTTGACCATTACCGTCCACTCCTGCAATGCCAAGAATCTCCCCACTTCGGACATAAAGGGACAAACCGTTTAGGGCAATTAATCCCCGCTGATTTCTTACTACCAAATCTCTTATTTCTAAAACAACGGGCCCCGGTTGACAAGGAGACTTGGCGGGAATAAAATTAACCTCCCGTCCAACCATAAGCTCGGCTAATAGTTTTTCGTTAGCTTCTTTAGTATTTAAGGTTCGAATAACCTGACCATCGCGTAAGACAGTTACTCGATCGGATACTTCTAAAACTTCATTTAACTTGTGGGTAATTAAAATGATTGACATGCCTTCACTGGAGAGCTTTTTCAAGGTAGCGAAAAGTTCTCTTACTTCCTGCGGCGTCAATACTGCGGTAGGTTCGTCCATGATGAGAAGTTTAGCTTTGCGGTATAACGCTTTTACTATTTCCACCCGTTGTTGGGCACCAACAGATAAGTCCTGTACTAAAGCATCCGGATCCACTTCCAAGCCATAATGCTGGGCTATTTCCATAACTTTATTGCGGTGATAAATACGATTATAAAATATTCCCCGATCCCCCGGGAGCCCCATAATAATATTGTCCAAAACGGTATGTACAGGAATGAGCATAAAATGCTGATGAATCATTCCGATACCAGCCCGGATTGCATCCTTGGCAGAATCATAACTTACTTTTTGCCCATTAAAATAAATTTCACCGGCATCCGCCCGGTATAGTCCATATAAAACATTCATTAATGTTGTTTTTCCTGCTCCATTTTCTCCCAAAAGAGCATGGATTTCTCCCGGATAAACTTCAAAATTAACATTACAGTTGGCAACTACTCCTGGAAAGGTTTTGGTAATATTTATCATCTTTAGTATAGGCTGCATTTATAATCCTCCCTTAATCATATACCCAAACCTTATTAAAGGTCTTTATATAGTTTTACTGTTAATTAATAAGCCTCACCCAAACCACCTCCTAAAAATTTAGCCTCTTAAAAAATTGAGACCTTGACAAAGGGCGGTGCCTGAGCATTCACCAGAGGGCTTCATTGCCCATAAAAGCCAAAAAGCCTTTTGGTCCACTCTCCAAAAGGCTTCATTGCTAAACGATGCAACACTGCACCTTATTTAATAATAGTTTCCCATTAGTTTTCTTAAATGTCAATTCACGATCTTTAGGTATACTGTAGATAGGCCAGAGAATCGTTCACAATATTTTTTTAAGCTAAAACAGGCATTGAAAAAGGTGGGTATCCCTCGGGTATTATTAAAGTGGG
>NZ_BDJK01000004.1 GCF_001950255.1 Carboxydothermus pertinax | reverse complement strand
AAGGTCCTGGGAGAGTAGGTCGCCGCCGGAGTTAAATCTAAAGGGGATAGGTAATTTGCCTATCCCCTTTTTGCTTTATACCAATTTTGGGGGCGATTCTTATATTGACGCTTCAATGTAAATTACAAAACTGTTCCTAAATCAGGCGCTGGTGATGTATACAGAATATTTAGAAAAAACCAAGAGAAAAAAGAGAAAATTGTAGACAGGCCTTTTAAAATGGATATAATTTGATACATAGGAAACTTAGAAATAATTTTTGCACCCTTTTAATGAGGGGAGGGGTGCGGGAGGATAGTTTTTCTAATAAACATAAAAAGCCAGATTATTAAGAAAACACAAAAAATTAAAAGGAGGATGGTAGCTGGTGCGTAAAAGTTTTCTTACGGTAATAGCGGTAGTATTGTTGTCGTTTTTACTTTTATTTACCTCGGCTTGTGGAAATAAGTCGAGTACTAGTGACACCATTAAGATTGGCGCAAATTTAGAGCTTTCGGGCAATGTTGCGACCTTAGGTCAGTCTGGCTTAAATGGAGTTATGCTGGCTGTGGAAGAAATCAACGCT
Source organism: Carboxydothermus pertinax (assembly GCF_001950255.1). Taxonomy (NCBI): domain Bacteria; kingdom Bacillati; phylum Bacillota; class Clostridia; order Thermoanaerobacterales; family Thermoanaerobacteraceae; genus Carboxydothermus; species Carboxydothermus pertinax. Next base: position 39,869 of record NZ_BDJK01000004.1, on the reverse strand, counting down.
GCTGGCGGGGTGCTTGGCAAGAAAATTGAAATTGTCAAGTACGATAATAAATCGGATAACACCGAGGCAGCGTCGGTTGCTACTCGTTTAATTACTCAGGATAAAGTTGTAGCCATTATTGGCTCAATGACTTCCGGTAACACCCTTTCTTATGTTAATATTGCTGAAACCAATAAAGTTCCTGTAATTTCTCCTTCCGCAACTAACCCGGATGTGACGGTAGATCCTAAAACCGGCAAAGTGCGGGAATATATTTTCCGGACTTGCTTTATAGATCCCTTCCAGGGAACGGCAATGGCCAAGTTTGTTTTAAATGAGTTAAAGCTCAAAAAAGCTGTTGTTTTAAAAGACAATACTGCTCCTTACTCTGTGGGGCTGGCAAAATTCTTTGTTGAAGCTTTTAAAAATAATGGTGGGGAAATTCTAGCTGATGAAAACTATACTTCTAACGACCAAGATTTCCGTTCCGTCTTAACAAAAATTAAAGGTTTAAACCCCGAGTTCATTTATGTACCCGGTTACTATGAGCAAGTGGGACAAATAGTAAAACAGGCCCGGGAGCTCGGTATTAATGTTCCCATGGGCGGTGGTGATGGTTGGGATTCACCGAAGCTGGTAGAAATTGCTGGAGCAGCTCCGCTTAATAATACTTTCATCACCAACCACTATTCTTCCTTAATGCCAGACCCCAAAGTACAAGACTTTGTTAAGAAATATAAAGAAAAATATGGCAGTGAGCCGGATGCAATGGCTGCAGTAGGCTATGACACAGTATTGGTGCTAGTTGATGCCATTAAGCGGGCTGGCGAGGCTACTCCCGAAAAGATAAAAGAAGCCTTAAAAACTACCAAGGATGTCGAAGGTGTTACGGCTAAAATATCTTTAGACGAAAACCATAACGCTGTTAAAGGTTTAGTAATCTTAGAATATAAAGATGGCAAGCAAACTTATAAAGCTTACGTAAATCCATAAACTATTGTAATTCGGGGGAAGGAAAAACTCCTTCCCCCAAAAAAATGAATTCTTAACGTTAGGGGTGGCCAAGATGACGGAATTTATCCAGCAACTTATAAACGGCATATCAGTAGGAAGTATTTATGCGTTAATAGCTTTAGGGTATACCATGGTTTACGGGATTATTAAACTTATAAATTTTGCCCACGGCGATGTTTACATGCTCGGTGCTTTTGCCGGACTTTATGCCACACTGGTTTTAAAAATGTCCTTTGTTCCAGCTTTACTTTTTTCGATGATTGTATGTGCGATTTTAGGGATTATAATTGAACGATTAGCTTACCGACCGTTACGAAATGCACCGAAAATTGTTATTTTAATTACGGCAATTGGGGTTTCGTTTTTTCTAGAATATACTACCATGTATTTTTTAGGTCCACAACCTAGGGCTTTTCCGGCAATTTTCAAGGAAGTTTCATACTCTTTCTTTGGAGGAAAAGTCACTATTTCCAATCGGGAAATTACGATTGTGGTGGTAACTATAGTTTTAATGATTTTACTTCAGTACATTGTTCATAATACAAAGATAGGGAAAGCAATGCGGGCAGTTTCCTATGATATGCAGGCTGCTCGTTTAATGGGAATTAATGTGGATTCAACAATATCCGCTACCTTTGCGCTGGGTTCGGCTTTAGCTGCTGCTGCCGGTGTTTTGGTGGGGGTATATTACAATAAAGTATTTCCGTTAATGGGAATTATGTTTGGCTTAAAAGCGTTTGTTTCTGCGGTTTTGGGGGGGATTGGGATAATTCCGGGGGCAATGACCGGAGGTTTAATTTTAGGAATTACCGAGGCGTTGGTTAGCGGTTACGGAAGTTCTCTTTATCGGGATCCAGTGGCTTTTGTTATTTTAATTCTTATTTTGCTGGTTAAACCTTCCGGCCTTTTTGGCAAAAACGTACGGGAGAAAGTGTAGGTGAAACAAATGCTGAAAATATGGTTTACTAAAGAAAACTTGACAGTAACGGTTTTGTTACTTGCTGTGCTGTTTGGGGTACAGTTTTTGGCCCAGGCAGGTATCTTTACCCCCTTTATAATGTTTGTTTTAATTCAAAGTGCAATTTATATTATTTTAACGGTAAGTTTAAATCTTGTGGTTGGTTTTACCGGTCAATTTTCTATCGGTCATGCCGGGTTTATGGCGCTGGGAGCTTATGCCTCGGCAATAATGACTTTGAATTTTAACGCTCCTTTTATTGTGTCTTTGCTGGTCGGAGCGATAGTGGCCGGCATAGGTGGGGTGATCATCGGCATCCCGACATTGCGCTTAAAAGGTGACTATTTAGCTATTGCTACCCTGGGATTTGCGGAAATTATCCGGGGGGTAATAACAAATATTGATTATTTAGGTGGAGCTTACGGTTTAATGGGAATTACCCAGCGGACAAACTGGCTCTGGGCCTTTGGCTGCATGCTGGTAACGGTGATGGTTATCAAAAATTTTGTCCAATCAAGCCATGGCCGGGCCTGTATATCGGTTCGGGAAAATGAAATTGCAGCGGAAGCCATGGGAATCAATACTACCAAATATAAGGTTATTGCTTTTACGATGGGTTCCTTCTTTGCCGGCATTGGAGGTGCTCTGTTAGCTCATTATATTACCTTTATTGAGCCGAATGCATTTAACTTTCTTAAATCTTTTGATATTCTCGTGATGGTGATTTTAGGTGGCCAGGGAAGCATTACCGGATCCGTGATGGGAGCTGTAGCCCTGACCCTGGTAAACGCTTTTTTACAAAGCTTGGCGGAACTACGATTGGTTATTTATGCAATTATTTTGATCCTGGTAATGCTCTTTCGACCCCAGGGACTTCTGGGATCCTACGAACTGTCGTTTAAGCTTTTTCAGAGAAAGCGGGGTGTAAATCATGGCAGCCATTCTGCAGACGCATAGCCTGGGGATTAGTTTTGGAGGATTAAAAGCAGTCCAGGATTTAAACCTTACCCTAAATGAGGGGGATTTAGTGGGCTTAATTGGGCCCAACGGTGCCGGTAAAACTACGGTTTTTAACCTTTTAACGGGGATGTACCTGCCAACTACCGGTGATATCATCTTTAAAGGTGAAAGTATCGTAGGTTTAAAACCCTATGAAATTGCTGCTAAAGGCATTACCCGTACATTCCAAAACATTCGCCTTTTTGCTGAGCTTTCGGTTTTAGAAAACGTTTTGATTGCCCGGCATTTGCACGCTCCTTATAATATGGTTCATGCTATCCTCCGACTCGGAAAGTATTACCAGGGAGAAAAAGAAATGCGGGCTGAGGCTTATGAGCTTTTAAAAATTATGAACTTAGCTCATAAAGCAGAAGAAAAGGCCAAAAATCTGCCTTACGGCGAGCAGCGGCGTTTAGAAATTGCCCGGGCGCTGGCTACCAAACCATCCCTCCTTTTATTAGACGAACCGGCTGCGGGGATGAATCCCCAGGAAACTACCGATTTAATGGAGTTAATTGGTTTTATCCGGGACAAATTTAATTTAACTATTTTATTAATTGAACACGATATGCATCTTGTAATGAATATCTGCGAACGGATTTACGTCTTAGATTACGGTATTAACATTGCTCACGGCACCCCAGAGGAGATTAAAAACAATCCGCGGGTCATTGAAGCTTATTTAGGAGAGGGGGCGTAACGGTGAGCGGCAAAGAAGTATTAAGAATTGAAGATTTAAATGTTTTTTACGGTGCAATCCATGCCTTAAAAGGCATTTCCATTACCGTGAATGAAGGAGAAATAGTAACTTTAATTGGAGCTAATGGTGCAGGGAAAAGTACAACATTAAATACTATCTGTGGGTTGGTTAAACCTAAAACCGGGAAAATTATTTTTGAAGGGCAGGATATTACCGGAAAAGCTGCTCATGATATTGTTAAAAGGGGAGTAAGCCAGGTTCCCGAGGGTCGCCGGGTTTTTGCCAATATGTCGGTGTTAGAAAATTTAGAGTTGGGCGCCTATCTTTTAAAGGATAAGGTAGAATTTAAACGTAGGCTTGACCGGGTTTTTGAACGTTTTCCAAGACTTGCCGAAAGAAAAGGTCAATTGGCCGGTTCCCTTTCCGGCGGCGAGCAGCAAATGCTCGCTATGGGCCGGGCTTTAATGTCGGCGCCGCGACTCATGCTTTTAGATGAGCCTTCCATGGGATTGGCACCTCTTTTGGTCAAAGAGATTTTTGCGATTATCAAAGAATTAAACGAGCAGGGGACGACCATTCTTTTAGTGGAACAAAATGCCCATATGGCTTTATCCATTGCCCATAAAGGATATGTCCTGGAGACCGGGAAAATCGTTTTGTCCGGACCTGCGCAAAAGCTGGCCAATGATCCCCAGGTTAAAGCAGCGTACCTGGGCGGCTAAGAAAAATTGGGAGCAGTTCTTAAAAAAGAGCTGCTCTTTTTATTTTGGGCAATTTTTCGTTATAATTGAAAATATAAAAGTTTAGGGTGTAGGGGAGATAGTTTTTTAAGGTTAATGTTTAGCATAATGGAATTTGATACGTAAAAACCATTGCCAGTGACAAGATGATTTTATTTTAAGGATAGGAGGATTTTATGATCGATCTACATACCCATACTACCGCTTCCGATGGTACTTATACTCCCGAAGAACTGGTTAAACTTGCCCAAAAAGAGAGGATAAAAATTTTGGCTATTACTGATCATGACTCCGCTGCTGGAGTTATTGAGGCGGTGGGGGCAGGAGAAAAGTATGGAGTTAAAGTTATTGCGGGTGTGGAAATCAGTGTGGTTTTTGAGCCCACGGAAATGCATATTTTAGGTTACGGCATGGATATTAAAGATGAAAAATTTATTAAAACCCTAACCCGGCTTAAAGAAAACCGGGAACGACGAAATCCTTTAATGATTAAAAAATTAAACGCTCTGGGGTTTGACATAACTTTAGAAGAAGTAGTTTTAGAAGCAGGCGGCGAAATTGTGGGAAGGCCTCATATGGCCAGGGTTTTACTGAAAAAGGGGTATGTTTCGTCCCTGGAGGAAGCATTTTCCAAATATCTTGGCAAAGGCTGTCCGGCTTATGTCCCCAAAGAAAAATTAACTCCTTTTGAAGCCATAAATATTATAAAACAAGCCGGGGGGCTTAGCTTTTTAGCCCACCCGGTTTATTTGGAAAAGATTGAGGTGGAGTTAAAAAAACTTTTAGAGGAATTAGTAAGCTACGGTTTGGATGGGATTGAAGCTTACTATACTTACCACAGCGAAGAACAAACAAAGCTTTACTTGAAACTTGCCGAGGAATACAAGCTTTTAATTTCTGGAGGCAGTGACTTTCACGGGGCAAATAAGCCGGAAATTATTTTAGGCCGAGGCCTTGGGAGTTTAAATATACCTTTAGAAAAAGTTAGCTGGGTAAATTTACTTTAGGTTTAAAGGGCAGAGGGATAAAGCCGTAACTTCCTTCTAAAACTCCTAAAATAACCAGTAACCCTCCCCAAAGACGGGGCTGGGTTATTTTTTCCCCTAATAAGAGATTTGATAGGAGTAAAGTAAAAATTGGAATTAAGTTAATAAAGAGAGCAGATTTCTGAGCTCCGACCTTTTTTATGCCAAGATTCCACCAGAAAAAGGCCAGTATTGTTGGAAAAACTGCTAAATGCAGGATTAAAAGATAGTTTTTCAATGAAATGGTAGCTAAATCAATATTTTTCATTTCCCAAAGACCAAAGGGGAGGAAAAAGAGGGCACCGAAAAAGATACTAAAAGCAGTGGTTGCCAAGGGAGAAACTACTCCCATAACTTTTTTACTGACGACCGAATAAATTGCCCAGGAAACTACTGCCCCTAAGAGCAAAAAACGAGTGGGTTCGAGTGAACCTTGAAAAAAGGAGAAAGGATGGCCCTCCGCGATAACCAGTAAAACCCCCATGAAAGAAATTATAAGTCCCAATACCTTTTCGGCAGTTAGTTTTTCCTTTAAGATAATTGCGGCTAAAAGAGAAATCACGATTGGATTTATGGCAATAACCAGGGAACTATCCGACGCAGGATTGAATTTAACCCCGTAAAAGAAAAATAAATTATAAGCGAAAATTCCAGTAAACCCCATCAGGATGAGGTAAAAATAATTTTTTAAGCCGTAGCGAAAATTTTTTTCCTGCCAGAGGGCAATAGGTAATAGGAGGGCCGCACTTAACAGAAAGCGGGCAGTTGCTGCTAATACTGGTGGAATTTCTTTTACTACTTCCCGGGCAGCAACAAAGGCGCTGGCCCAAAGCATAGCTACCATTACCAATAAAAGGTAGGTTAAGCTCAAAGCTTTCCTCGCCATTTTTTCCATCCTTTCTAACTTAACTTAAAAAACGTAAAACTGGTTCCAAGAAAAAGACAAAGATTAGTGCTGGGAGGTAATTGCCTATTTTTAGCTTGGTTAAGTTTAGCATGTTAGTTCCGATCCCAATTATGAGGATACCTCCGGTGGCGGTAAGTTCTGTAATTACTGCCTTTGTTAAAAAACCTTTAATAAGCCCGGCAAAAATGGCAATAGTTCCCTGATAGAATAATACCGGAAGAGCGGAAAAGATAACGCCTTTTCCTAACGTTGCTGCAAAAATAATTGAAGAAATACCGTCTAAAAGGGATTTAATAAAGAGAATTTGGTGATTGTTGTTTAAGCCATCTTCAATTGCGCCCATAATCGCCATAGCTCCTACGCAAAAAACCAAAGTTGCGTAAACAAAACCCCGGGCAAAATCTCCTCCGCTTTCGGAAAAACGTTTCTCAAGTTTTTGACCTAAAGAGTTAAGACCGTTTTCTATCCCCAAAAACTCGCCTACTAGACCTCCCAGTACCAGGCTTAGAATTACCACTAAGAAGTTTTTGGTGGTAATACTCATCGTAATCCCAACGACTACTACCGATAAGGCTAAAATGTTCATTACTATTTCCTTATAGTTTTCAGGCAAACTCTTTTTAAAAAATACCCCAATACTTCCTCCAAGGAGAATGGCAACAAAATTTACAATTGTTCCTAGCATCTTTCCCCCTCCAAATTTTAAATAATAATTTAATTTTGTAAGGAATATATAGTAAAATACTAACATAGAATTATAATTTTGGGTATAAATAATTTACTAAATTTTGGAGGAGTAAATGGAAAAAAAGAACTGGCTTATTTTTGAAACCACAACCATAGGGGAAAAATATTTAGAAGACTTTTTCCGTTTTGAACCCTTAACTGCAAAAATGCTGGTAAATAGAGGTGTTTATCATCCCCGGGCGGTACGACGGTTTTTATGGGGAAGTATTAATGATACTTATTCTCCCTTCCTTTTAAAGGACCTGGAAAAAGCAGTAAAATTAATCCTGGCCGGGCGTGATACCGAAAAGTTTTTAATTTATGGGGATTATGATGCCGATGGGCTTACTTCTACGGCCCTTTTATATGATTTTTTAAAGAAACGGGGTTTTGACGTTTCCTGGTACATACCTAATCGTTTAGATGAAGGTTATGGCCTGCATCTTCCGCCGCTTCTAAAGGCTTTAGAGGATGGAAGAAGTTTTATCATAACCGTGGATTGCGGGATAACGGCGGTAGATGAAGTAAGGGCTATTCGAGAAAAGGGAGCAAAAGTGGTAATTACCGACCACCATGAGCCTCAGGAAAGGGTGCCAGAAGCAGAGGCGGTCATCAATCCTAAACAGAAAGAATGTCCATATCCTTTTAAGGGTTTAGCTGGAGTTGGGGTAGCATTAAAGCTTATTTTAGCTTTAGCAATTACCCTCGGAGAGAGGGAAGAGGAGATCTTAGAACAATATTTAGACCTTTTTACCGTTGGCACGATAGCGGATATCGTGCCGCTGGTGGGAGAGAACCGGATTTATATCATGGAAGGGTTAAAAAGACTTGCTTCTACTCAGCGACCGGGATTAAAAGCTTTAAAAGATGTTGCTCAGTTAAACCGGGAGGAACTAACTACCCGGGATGTGGGTTTCATCCTTTCCCCGCGCTTAAATGCTGCTGGAAGATTAAAAGATCCGTCTTTGGCTTTTAAACTTTTAGTGGAAGAAAATTACGAAAGGGCTCTAGCTCTTGCTTATCGCCTTCAAGAAGAAAACGTCAATCGTCAGGAGATTGAGGCGGAAATACTTAAAGCTGCAGTAGAAAAGATTGAACAAGAAGTGGATTTAGACCGAGAAAAAATTCTGGTGATAGGTGGAGATGGCTGGCATCCTGGAGTTATTGGGATAGTAGCATCGAAACTTATGGAAAAATATTACCGACCGGTAATTTTAATTAGTTTTGACGGTGAGGAGGGTAAGGGTTCCGGTAGAAGCGTTTTTGGTTTTAATTTATTTGAGGCGTTAAAAGCGGTTAAAGAATATTTAACCCATTTTGGTGGGCATGAACGGGCGGTAGGGGTTGGGGTTTTAAAATCAAAGTTTTGGGAGTTCAAAGAGGCCCTTTTAGCTTACGCGGAAAAATACCTGCCCGATGAACTTTTGCTGCCTAAAATTGAAATAGAAAGTATTGTCAGTGAAAAAGTGTTAAGCTTAAAATCTTCCGAAGAAATTGCCCTTTTTGCTCCTTTTGGAGAACAAAATCCGGAGCCGCTTTTTTTAATAAAAGGGGGGCAAGTTCGGGGGGCCCAGGCAGTTGGGAAAAATGGCAATCACTTAAAATTTAATGTAAAAATTAATAGGGAAATTTTTAGTTCAATAGCTTTTACCAAGGGGGATTATCTAGAATTTCTTTATGAGCAGTCAGCAGTAGATTTAGCCTTTATCCCTAAACCTAATAGCTTTAACGGTAAAACAGAGTTACAGTTAAACGTAAAGGAAATTGCTCCCGGAGAAGGGCGGATTTTTAAGGTAAAAAAAATAAAAGAAAAAGAGTTAATAAGTCTCGAGGAAGAGTTAATGCTGAAGTCTAAACCTTTTTGTTATAAGTTTGTGAATCATCCGGAAAAAGTTAATTTTGCCAAAAAATTTTTAAAACTAAATCCCCGGGAGTTTAGCCTTAAAAGCTTGGTTGGACAGAGAAAAACTTTAATGGTTACAGCAAATCCCGCTGAAATGTACGGACAAGCTCTGGAATTTAGGAGTTATGGTTTAAAATTATTACCCTTTTGTCCTGACTTAAATGAGAGTTTAAAGGAGAAAGCTGTAAAGGACTTTTGGCAACTGGGAATACTACTAACCTGTGAACAGTATTTAAAAGAAGCATTAAAATTTACCTTTGATCTGATAATCTTTTCTGTGCCACCTCTTCTTTTAGCTACAACCATTTCCTTACTAGAAAATTATCCGGGGGACTTGGTTTTTTTAGCCACCAAGGAAGATCTCAAGCTTTTATATGAACGTTTATCCCGATTGCTTCCCAACCGGGAGAGGGTAGCAAAGGTCTACCAGGCAATACGTTCAAGGCAGGTATACGGTAATCCCTTCGTCTTAGCGGAGCGGGAAGTATATTTAAATGCCTTCGAAGAGGAAATGAAAGTTAAGGATGATTATTTACTTTTAATTAGTGTTTTAAAAGTTTTAGCAGAAGTAAATTTAATAAAGCTCTGGGAAGAAGACGGGAAAAAATGGGTATTTTTATTTCCCCCTCCTCAGGATAAGATAAACCTGGAAACATCAAGCACATTTACTAGAGCCAAAGAATACGAACAAAACCTCAGGGAATATTTCAATGCTTTTTATCCGGATGTGCTATAATAAAAGATAACAACTTAAAGAGAAAGGGGTGAGGGAATGCTTTCCTTGGAAGCGCTTTTGAAAAAAGTAAAAAACTATAACGAAAATATAAATGAAGGTTTAATTATAAAAGCTTATAATTTTGCAAAAGTGGCTCATGAAGGGCAAAAGCGGGCTTCCGGGGAAGACTATATCACTCACCCCTTGGCGGTTTCGTTTATTTTAGCAAGTTTACAAATGGACGAAGAAACGATTGCCGCCGGGCTTTTGCACGATGTGGTAGAAGATACGGTGTATACTGTGGACGATTTAGCCCGGGAGTTTGGGGAAGAAGTGGCACTTTTGGTTGACGGCGTTACTAAGTTATCCCGGATTGAATTTAAAAATAAAGAAGAACAACAGGTGGAAAATTTACGAAAAATGTTTTTGGCCATGGCCAAAGATATCCGGGTAATTTTAATTAAGCTTGCCGACCGTCTCCACAACATGCGAACCTTAAAATATCACAACCCTGAGAAGCAAAAAGAGATTGCCCGGGAGACTTTGGAAATTTTTGCGCCGCTTGCCCACAGGCTTGGAATCTACCGGATTAAGTGGGAGCTTGAGGATTTAGCTTTTCGCTACTTAGATCCGGAAAACTACTATGACATTGTCGAAAAGATAGCTAAAACCCGGGCCAAAAGGGAACAGCATATCCAAAAAGTTATTTCTATTTTAGAAGAGAAGTTAAAAGCTTTTAATGTTAAAGCTAAAATTGAAGGACGCCCCAAACATTTATACAGTATCTACCAGAAAATGCGGGAGCAGCAAAAAGATTTCAGTGAAGTTTATGATGTAATGGCAGTTAGAGTAATTGTTGAAACGGTAAAAGACTGCTATGCGGTTTTAGGGATTATACACACCATGTGGATTCCGGTTCCAGGACGCTTCAAAGATTATATTGCTATGCCCAAATCTAACATGTACCAGTCGCTCCATACCACTGTTATCGGTCCTTTTGGGGAGCCGATTGAAATTCAAATTAGAACTTTTGAAATGCACAGGACTGCGGAATATGGTATTGCGGCCCACTGGCGCTATAAAGAAGGGGGCAAAGGTGATAAGAAATTTGATGAGAAGTTATCCTGGCTACGGCAAATCCTCGAGTGGCAGCGGGAATTAAAAGATGCCCGGGAGTTTATGGAAACTCTTAAAATTGATATTTTCTCCGATTCAGTTTTTGTTTTTACCCCTAAAGGAGATGTGGTGGAACTACCTAATGGTTCGGTGCCTATTGATTTTGCCTACCGCATTCATACTGATGTAGGTAATAAATGCGTTGGGGCTAAAGTAAACGGTCGGCTGGTGCCTTTAGATTATCAGCTAAAAAATGGTGATATTGTCGAGATTATTACCAAGCAGGGTGCAACTCCCAGTAGAGATTGGTTGAAAATAGTTAAAACTTCCCACGCCAAAGGGAAAATTAAGTCCTATTTTAAGAAAACTCAGCGGGATGAGCTGGCTCTAAAAGGACGGGAATTAATTGAAAAAGAAATTAAAAAGCAGGGCTTAAATCCTGAAGAGTATTCCCTAGAAAAGCTTTCGGATGTAGTAAAAAAATTAAATTTTCATACCTTAGAGGATTTATTTGCAGCGGTAGGCGATGGCACTGTAACTCCTAATATGGTGCTAAATAAAATTCGGGAAGACTTACCTAAAATTGAAAAAAACCTAGAGGAAAGAGTTTTTAAGGAAAATAAGGTCGTAGAAGGTAAGCCTGCCCGGGGGTTAATGGTTAAAGGTGAAGGAAACTTAATGGTTCGCCTAGCCCACTGCTGTATGCCGGTTCCCGGTGACCCAATTGTGGGTTATGTTACCCGGGGGCGGGGAGTTTCGGTGCATCACGCAAACTGCCGAAATGTCGAATATTTTCGGCGCCACGAGCCGGAGCGGCTGGTAGACGTAAACTGGGAAAGGGCGGTAGAACTTCCCTTTACCGTACGGTTAGAAATTCGCGGGCTTGACAGGGCTGGATTTTTAAATGATGTCTTAGGGGTTCTGGCAGAGCAAAAAATCAGCGCTAATTATGTTTCTGGAAGAAGCACGAAAAATGGCGGAGCAGTGGTGGACTTGGCTTTAGAAGTTAAAAATATCACTCAATTAAAGCATATTACCGATAAATTAGAAAAAGTTAAAGGAGTTACTGAAGTTTTTAGGGTTAACAAATAGGAGGAGTTATATGCGGGCAGTTGTACAAAGGGTAAAACGGGGAAAAGTGGTTGTTGCTGGAGAAATCATTTCCGAAATAGGCCCTGGTCTCGTGGTTTTAATAGGAATTAAAGCGGGCGATGGGGAACGGGAAATTTCCTATCTTGCCGATAAAATTGCTAATTTACGCATTTTTGAAGATGAAAAGGGAAAGTTTAATTACAGTGTTAAAAATATAGGCGGAGAAATATTAGCGGTATCGAATTTTACCGTGTACGGCGATACTAAAAAGGGCCGCCGCCCAAGTTTTACCGAAGCTGCAACACCGGAAGTTGCCAGGGAAATTTTTTTAAGATTTTTAGAAGTATTAAAAGATCAAGGAGTACCGGTAAAAAGTGGAGTTTTTCAGGCAAAGATGGAAGTTGAAATCATAAACGATGGGCCGGTGACGGTCATAGTAGAAAGTTAATGGGGGTGCTAATATGCAAATTAAGACCTTAATGGTGGGGGTAATTGCAGCCAACTGCCATATAGTGTGGTGTGAGAAAACCAGTGAAGCGGTGGCAATTGACCCCGGTGGGGATGGAGATAAGCTCTTAAAATTTATTGAGCAGAACGGGTTAAAATTAAAATATATTGTTTTAACCCACGGTCATGGGGATCATATAGCAGCTGTAGATGAAGTGCGGAAGAATACTGGTGCCAAGGTATTAATCCACCCCAAAGATGCTCCAATGCTGACTGACCCAAATAAAAATTTATCTCGATTTTTAGGAGGAGCGGTGAAGTTGGCGCCGGCAGATCAGGAAGTGGTAGACGGGGATGAGATAATATTTGGCGAGGAAAAGCTAAAGGTGCTCCATACTCCCGGCCATACCCTGGGTAGTATTTCTTTATATGGCGATGGTATCCTGTTTTCCGGAGATACTTTATTTTTTGGTTCAGTGGGCCGCGTAGATTTCCCCGGTGGCTCCTGGGAAAAATTATTAAAATCTATTCGGGAGAAAATTTTTACTCTACCCGATTCTATCCGGGTTCTTCCCGGACACGGTCCGGAGACTACGGTGGGGTATGAAAAAAAGCATAATCCTTTTTTACAGGAATAACAAATAAAGTCTTTTCAAGAAAAAATCTTTTGTTATAATAGTAATAGTTATTAAAAATGAAAATGGAGGGTTAAAAAATGGCGGTATTTGTTTGCGAAAAATGCGGTTACGAAAAAGAAACCCGGTGTAAGCCAAAAAAATGCCCTCAGTGCGGGGAAAGCAATACTTTTAAGAAAAAAGAAGCATAATATTAAAAAGAGGTGGGTTTTGCCGCCTCTTTTTCATTAGAGGGTGGTTTGAATGAGTGAACTTTTTATAAACCTGATTGAAAGGTTAAGTGTAATTATTACACTAGCCTTTTTTATTTCAAAAACCAAACTTTTTCGTAACGTTATCAAGCAGGATTTAACTTTAAGGCAAAAAATTGGCTTAATAATTGGTTTTGGCCTTTTTGGGATTATCGGGACTTATTGGGGGATACCAATTAAAGGGGCTATTGCCAACTCCCGAGTAGTAGGGCCTGCTATTGCCGGGATAATAGGAGGACCTACCATAGGTTTACTGGCAGGTTTAATTGCTGGGGTACACCGGGCCTGGTTGGGCGGCTTTACGGCGGTGGCTTGTGGTATTTCAACAACTGTTGAGGGATTAATTGCTGGAATCCTGGCTCGGCGTTTCCCGGAAAAGAGGTTTAATGTAGCTTTTGGTATTTTAACCGGTATGTCTATTGAAACGTTACAAATGATTATTATATTACTTCTAGCACGGCCCTTTGATGATGCTTTTAGTTTAGTAAAAATAATTGGCTTACCCATGATTTTGGTTAATGGTATAGGGATTGGGGTTTTTCTTTTGATTTTAGAAAGTACAGTAAAAGAAAAAGAGCATATTGGAGCCGTTTATGCGGAAAAAGCTTTAAATATTGCAAATTTAACCTTACCAATTTTAAGGGAAGGTTTAAATATGAAAACTGCTGCTGAGGTTGCCAGGATTATTTTAAATAAAACCGATGCTGATGCTGTGGCGCTTACCGATAAGAGCATAATTTTAGCCCATGTGGGTAGTGGGGAAGATCACCATTTAAGTGGTACATCAATTAAAACCACTGCTACCGCCAAAGCATTAAATAACGGGGTGCTAACGGTGGTCTTAAATAAGGAAGCTATAGGCTGCAGTAACTCCGGTTGTAAATTAGCTTCAGCGGTAATTGCTCCTTTGTTTATAAAAAATGAAGTAGTGGGGGCATTAAAACTTTATTACAACAAGCCGGATAAAATTGGCGAATTTACCATTATATTTATTGAAGGATTATCGCGTTTAATTTCCACTCAACTGGAATTATCGATGCTGGAAAGTCAGGCGAAGCTATTAGCAAGGGCTGAATTAAAGGCCCTGCAGGCCCAAATAAATCCCCATTTTTTATTTAATTCTCTAAATACGATTGTAGCTCTTTGCCGGATAAATCCCGATCAAGCCCGCGAATTAATAATAAAGCTTAGTGAATATTTCCGGCGGAATTTAAGGGAATGGGAACCTTTAATACCCTTAGCTGAGGAGCTAAAAAATGTAGAATTGTATCTTACCTTTGAAAAAGCTCGGTTTTCCAATAAGCTATTGGTGGATTTAAATATTGATGATAAAGTAAAAGAAGTTTTGGTACCTCCTTTTGCCGTGGAAACTTTAGTAGAAAATGCTGTGAAACATGGGATTTTACCGAAAAAGGGTGGATTAATTCAAATAAATGCTAAACTTCAGGATAAAAAAGCGGTTATTGAGGTAGTAGATAATGGCATCGGGCTTAGTGAAGATGCAAAAATTGGAGTTGGGCTTTCTAATCTTAAAGAACGACTAAGGAATCTTTTTCGGGAGGAAGGTCAATTTTATTTATCTTCCAAAGAAGATGGGGGAACGATTTCAAGATTAATAATTCCGCTTTTAAGTAAGGAGGCTTTAAGATGATTACAGCGGTTGTAGTGGATGATGAGCCTTTAGCCCGGCAGGAACTAAAGTACTTATTAGAGGAAACTGAAAGAGTTGAAGTTATTGGGGAAGCGGATTCGGGTGAAGAGCTTTTTGAGGTTTTAAAATATCGTCAACCGGATGTGGTTTTTTTGGATATTGAAATGTATGGGTTAAACGGTTTAGATATAGCGTTAGAGCTTTTAAAGGAGAAAGACCCGCCGTTAATTGTCTTTGCTACTGCTTATGATCAATATGCAGTAAAAGCTTTTGAGTTAAATGCTTTAGATTACCTATTAAAACCGTTTTCTGCAGAACGGGTAAAGTTGACTTTAGAAAAAATCGAAGAAAAGTTAAGAAATAAAGAAAAATACAGCCAGAAAATGTGGAATAGTCTACAAGCAATTGCCCCTTCGCAAAAGGTGTTTATCCAAACTGCCGATAAAATTTTGCCCCTTAAAAGAGAGGAGATATATTTTGTAGAAGCTCAAGGGCGTTATGCAAAAATAAGGCTAAAAAGTACTTGGATTTTCTGTAGGCATTCCCTCTCAGAATTAGAAGAAATACTTGGAGAAAAAAATTTTATAAAAGTGCACAAAAGCTTTTTGGTAAATTTTGAACAAATTAAAGAAATCATTCCGGTATTTGGAGGCGGGATTATTTTACGGATGGGGGATGAAGGAGCCAGTGAAGTGCCGGTGGGTAGGACTTTTCTAAAAAGCTTTAAAGAAAAGATTGGTTTAAACCTGTAAGACATATATTGCAAAATATCCAACAAATGTTACAATATTTCAACATTATGTTACAAAATCATTTGCTAAACAAGGGCTGCCCGGTAAAGTAGTACCAGGAATCATAATTTTTATTTAAAGGGGTGAGCTTTGTGAGTGCTTTAGAACTTATCATTGTGGCAGCCCTTATTTTAGTTTTAGCGTACCGTTTTTACGGGAGTTTTTTAGCGGCTAAAGTTTTAACTTTAGATGAAATGCGGAAAACTCCTGCAGAAAAGTACAATGACGGTAAAGATTACGTTCCAATGAACAAATGGGTTGCCTTTGGTCACCACTTTGCGGCGATTGCCGGGGCAGGTCCGCTGGTTGGCCCGGTCTTGGCTGCTCAGTTTGGTTATCTTCCAGGAACGCTGTGGATTTTAATTGGATCGGTTCTAGCTGGAGCCGTCCACGACATGGTAGTGTTATTTGCTTCCATTCGCCACGGTGGCAAAAGTTTGTCGGAAATTGCCAAAAAAGAAGTAGGCCCTGTGGCAGGAGTAGCTACGGGTATTGCGGTATTTTTCCTTATTATTTTAACCATGGCCGGCTTAGGCTTGGTTGTAGTTAATGCTTTGTTTAAAAACCCCTGGGGTGTGTTTACCATTGTAATGACTATACCCATAGCAATATTTATCGGCCTTTATATGCATAAAATACGTCCTGGAAAAATTGGTGAAGCTTCTTTAATTGGAGTTATTTTAATTCTTTTAGCGGTATTCCTTGGACCGTATGTAAAAGAGTCTTTCTTAGCTCCATACTTGACTTTATCGGATAAAACTTTGGAAATTTTGCTTCCCATTTATGGCTTTTTGGCAGCAGCTTTACCGGTATGGCTTTTATTAGCTCCCAGGGATTATTTAAGCTCTTATATGAAAATTGGTACTATTTTGGCTTTGGCGCTTGGAATAATAATTGTTAATCCCCAAATTCAAATGCCTGCCTTTACTAAATTTATTCATGGCGGCGGGCCGATCATTGGCGGAAAGGTATGGCCGTTTATTTCCATCACCATAGCTTGCGGAGCAATCTCCGGTTTCCATGCTTTGATCAGTTCTGGGACCACTCCCAAAATGATAGCTAACGAGAGAGATATTAAGATTGTTGGCTATGGGGCAATGTTAACGGAAGCTTTTGTGGCTTTAATGGCATTAATTGCTGCTACTACTTTAATGCCTGGTGATTATTTTGCCATCAACACCAAACCGGAAATTTTCCAAACTTTAAATATGCCAGTAGTCCACTTACCTGAACTTTCTAAACTGGTTGGGGAAAATGTCGCTGGACGTCCCGGGGGAGCTGTATCTTTAGCTGTCGGCATGGCCAATATTTTCTCCGGCATTCCTGGACTGCGCCACTTAATGGCTTACTGGTATCAATTTGCCATCATGTTTGAAGCTTTATTCATCCTGACTACCATTGATGCTGGTACCCGGGTGGCCAGATATATTGCTCAGGATTTGTTGGGGATGATTTATGAACCAATTAAAGAAAGCAAATCAACCGTTTTAGCTGTTGTTTTAAGCGCCTTTGTATCCTTTGCCTGGGGCTATTTGATTTATGGTGGTGATATTAAAACTATCTGGCCGGTGTTTGGTGTCGCTAACCAGACTATTGGTGTGGTAGCCCTGTCGATAGGAACTTCAATGATATTGCAAAAGAGCCAAAAACGCATTTATGCTCTAACGACCTTTTTACCGATGACCTTTCTTTTTGTGACGGTAATGGACGCTGGAATTACAAACCTTACTAAAACTTATCTCCCGCAGGGTCAAATGGTACCGGCAGTTTTAGTAGCAATAATGTTAGCTCTGGCTATTATTGTAATGATTAATTCCGTTTTCAAATGGCTCAGTATTTTAAGTAAGCCCCATCAGTCCGAAGTGGTTGTGGAAAATTAAAAAATTAGCGGTTTAGGAAAAAGCTTCTGCAGTTTACTGCAGGGGCTTTTTTCCTTCGTAAAACTTGGAGAAAATTAAGAGTAATAAAGAAAGCTTTTTATTTTAAAGAATATTGAAAAAGCCCCCTCAAGCTTAAAGCTTTTGGGGGCTTAAAATTTTTTGTTTTATTTTATTAATTCATAAATTGCGGCAGCGTAGATTTTAGTGATCTGGATTAAATGGTCAATATCAATGTATTCATCTTTTTGGTGGGCGAGTTCTTCCATCCCCGGGAATAGCGGACCAAAAGCTACCGCATTGGGAATAGCCCGGGCGTAAGTGCCTCCGCCGATGGCAATTAAACGAGCAGGTTCTCCGGTTTTTTCTTCATATACTTTTTTAAGCTTCTGCACTAGGAAATGGTCTTCGGGTACGTATAACGGAGCCATGTCGGAAATATCTTTTAAGTAAATTCCGGTTCCGGAAATTTGTTCTTCCAAAATTTTTAAGAGATCTTCTTTTTTGTAGGTAACCGGATAGCGGATATTGATTGCAGCGAATGCTCCTTTCTCGTTTAACTCTAAAACCCCGAGGTTTAAGGTAAGATTTCCGGAAACACTGTCCTTAAGATTAAGCCCAATATTTTCACCGTTATAAGTTAAACCAATTTTTGTATCTAAAAACTTTAAGAACCTAAAGAGATCATCCTGTGGAAGGGGTAAGGAAACCAAAAAATTAATAAGCCGAGTAATGGCGTTTTGACCTTTTTCGGGAAGACTTCCGTGGGCAGAAATGCCAAAGGATTTTATAGTTAAGATGTTATCTTCAATTTCTCCTTCCATCCTAAAGCCTTTTTCTTCTTTAAACTTATTAAGGCTTTCTATAACATTGGTGAGTGAAGTTTTATCCCCTTCTAAAACAGCGACAGCAAAATCGGGAACCATATTGGCTCTAAGTCCGCCCTTTAAAGTTTTTAAAGCAATACTGCCTGGATTTACCTCGGAAAATTCCCGGGCAAGTTTTAAGGTTAATATTCCTTTTTCGGCATGAATGATGGGGAATTCCGCATCCGGAGCAAAACCAAGCTGGGGAATTTCTTCATGTTCCCGGTAGTAATCCATGCAGGCCCAGCCGGATTCTTCGTTAAGTCCGTAGATGATCCGTACTCGCTTCGAGATTGGAAGGTTTAAATCTTTTATTGCTTTTAGGGCATAGAGGCAGGCAACTGCCGGGCCCTTGTTGTCTATCGTCCCCCGGCCGTAAATCCGGTTATTGACAATTACACCACCGTAAGGGTCGTAACTCCAGCCGTCGCCTTCTGGAACCACATCCAAGTGGACCAGAATACCGACCAGTTCATTGCCCTGGCCGTACTCAGCATATCCAGCATATCCATCTACATTTTTGGTGGCAAATCCCATTTTCGCTGAATCGTCAAGTGCCTTTAAAAGAGCTTCATTTACCCCTTCTCCAAAAGGCATTCCCGGCTTTTTTTTCCCTTCCACGCTTTTAATTTTAATCCACTCTTGGGTGGTGCGGACAATATCCTCCTTCAGGTTTTCAATGTAGCTGTCCAGGTTCATTTTATGCCCTCCTTTAATGGAATTTTATTTTTGTATACAATCATATCTTAACTTTTTTGGTGCCTTTTTAAAAGAGATTTTGTTAAGATATAAGATATAAAAATAAAAAATGGAGGCAGATAATGACAGCTGTATTAAATCAAGTTTTGGTTTTTGGAGTTTTTTTACTTTTAGGATTTATCCTTAAAAAGAAGGGGTTTTTTAATGAAATTACGGATAAAGCTTTTGGTGATTTGGTTGTTTTTATTACCCTACCGAGCCTTATTATTTCTGCTATGCAGTTTCCTTTTAGTAAAAAGCTTCTTTTGGAAAGTTTAATTCTTTTAGCTATTTCTTTTTCCTACTACTTATTAGTTACTATTTTTGCCGAGGTGGTGGTAAAGTATTTCCGCCTTTCCCGGGGGACTGCCGGGGTCTATAAATTTATAATTATTTTTTCCAATGTAGGTTTTATGGGTTATCCCCTTTTACATGCAATTTACGGTGAAATCGGTGTTTTCCAGGCAGCCATTTATAACATTGGCTTCCAGGTTTTTAACTGGACGGTGGGTATTGCTTTATTAAAAGGAGAGAGCATTAAATCTATATTTAGTTGGGAACAGGTAAAAATGATGTTTGTAAATCCAGGAATTATAGCGGTGGCAATTGGGCTTTCTTTATTTTCCTTTTCTATAAAGTTACCACCCTTTTTAGCAGAGGCTTTAAAAGAGATTGGAGCAATTACAATGCCTTTATCAATGATTTTGGTGGGGTCAATTTTAGGAGAGTTGCCGGCCAGGGAAATTTTTAGCGATTTTAAACTTTGGGTGTTAGGTATTATTAGATTAATAATACTGCCTGCTTTAACTTTTGTAATTTTGTTTTTCCTTGGTATTAGAGGAGTTTTACTTGCGATTCCAGTAATCCTTGCTGCAATGCCGGCGGCGGCCAATACTGCTATTTTTGCCAATAAATACGGTGGCGATGCGGTGAAAGGAGCTCAGGGAGTCTTTATTTCAACGGTTTTATCCCTTATTACTCTTTTGGGATGGATATATCTTTTAAGTTACTTTAAGATAATTTAACCCCTTGGATTAATTCCTAAAATGAAGCTGCGTTAATATAAAGGAGGAGTTGAAATGAAATTTTATACAAGCTGTACCTTAAACTGCTACGACTCCTGTCGGGTGGAAGTAACGGTAGAGGGAGGGATGGTAGTAAAAGCTTCTGGAGACAAAAACCATCCCTTAACCCGGGGCTTTGTCTGCTCGAAATTTAAGAAAGTAATTGAGCGAACTTATTCTCCGGACAGGCTAACTTTGCCGCTTTTAAAGGAAAAGGGCGTCTTTAAAAAAATATCTTGGAATAAAGCTTTTGAAATTTTGACGGAAAAAATTGGGGAGCTGTATGCCAGAGGGGAAACCCTTTCAGTATTACATTTGTTTGACTATGGTTCTGGCGGCTATTTAAAGCGGTTAGATGAGCGGTTTTTTAATTGTCTTGGGGGGGTGACCCAGCCTTCCGGTAGCCTTTGCTGGGGAAACGGTTATGAAGCGATGATTCGGGATTTTGGGGCACCGTCTTTGGTGGAATATCAGGATTTATTAGAAAGTAAGGCAATCATCCTCTGGGGGCGCGACCCCATCACTACAAACATTCACCTGGTACCTTTTTTAAAAGAAGCTAAAGCGGTGGGGGCCAAGATTATTGCTATAAACCCTATTAAGATTAAGGGAGAGTTTATAGATAGACATATTTCTATTCGCCCCGGGACTGACGGCCTGTTAGCTCTAGGACTGGCGCGGATCTTAGTTAGTGAAGGGTTTTATGCTAAAGAGTTTGTTTTAGAAAAGGTCAATAATTTCGAGGAATTTAAAAAGCTTTTCTCGGAAATTACAGTGGAGAAAGTTTTAAAAGAAACCGGGATAAGTGAAGACGATTTAGCTTATCTCGCAAAACTTTTTGCTTTTAAAAAGCCCATTGCCGTGTTATATGGCTATGGACTTCAGCGCTACCAAAACGGCGGTAACACCGTGCGGGCGATAAATGCCCTTTTAGCGATTACCGGCAATGTGGGGGTTAAAGGCGGTGGACCTAACTATGCCCATCCTCTCTGGAAACCTTATTTTGGTAGCATTGTAAAGGCTGAAGAAAAAGTGAGGAAGAGGTACTTTCCCTGGCCGGTAATGGCCAATTCGATTCTTGCGGCAGAACCACCTATCAAGCTTATTTTTGTAACCCGCTCCAATCCCTTGAACCAGGCGCCGGATACCATGAGGATGAAAGAGGCCTTTTATAATGTTCCCTTTAAAGTTACCGTAGACTTTTTCTTATCTGATACCGCTTATGCTTCGGACTTGATAATCCCTGCTACCTCGGTCTTTGAGGAAGAGGATATTGTATTTAGCTCCTGGCATTATTATTTAAGCTACTTGCCCAAAATAGTTACTCCGCCCAATGGTATGCTTACGGAAGTGGAGTTTTGGAACGAATTAGCAAGGAAAATCGGTCTTAAAAACTTTGAACCAAAAACAGCCCGGGAATTTATCATAGAAGCTTTAGAACCGCTAAAACCCTTGGGGATTACCTTTGAGATTTTAAGAGAAAAAGGTTATGTTCGCCATCCCCTGGCGCCGTTTACTTTCAGTGACGGCAAGTTTTTAACCCCTTCCGGAAAAATTGAGTTAATGGCCGGGAAAGGACCTGGGCTTTATCAGGCTTACGATTCGCTAACCGCCAAGAAATTTCCTTACCGGCTTTTAACGGTTCACCCTAAAGATTA
Organism: Carboxydothermus pertinax; assembly: GCF_001950255.1. Classification (NCBI taxonomy): domain Bacteria; kingdom Bacillati; phylum Bacillota; class Clostridia; order Thermoanaerobacterales; family Thermoanaerobacteraceae; genus Carboxydothermus; species Carboxydothermus pertinax. Next base: position 18,017 of record NZ_BDJK01000004.1, on the reverse strand, counting down.
TTTACATTCGCAATTTCATAACCTGGAATCGGCGGAGTGGGGAACAAAGCCGCGGGTGGTTATTCATCCTTCTACCGCTGCCCGCCATAATCTTGATAATCTGGCAGAAGTGCGGGTAAAGACCGTTACCGGCGAAATTACCGGTTTGGTAAAAGTGTCCGACCGGGTGCGGCCGGATACGGTGGTGATTGAAGAGGGGAGCTGGGGAATAGACGGTGGCGGGGTAAATGTTTTAACACCCCAGGTCCGTCCGGATATGGGGGATGGGGTGCCTTTTTATGACGTGCTGTGCAATATTGAAGCGGTGGAGTAAAAATTTATTTACGTTAAAATTAATTATTTTATTATTATTAAAATGAATGGTGAGGAAGTTTATGCAAATTCCTATAAGTCTTTATGATTATTATGAAGAATATAAAGAGAAATATAAAAGTAAATCTCAATTAGTAAGAGTCATTTCTGAAAGTTGGTTTAAAGATAATATGTATTGTCCTTTTTGTTCAAATGAAAAAATAAAAAGGTATGATAACAATCACCCTGTTGCTGATTTTTTTTGTAACGATTGTGGCGAAGAATTTCAATTAAAATCCAAGAAAAAAAGACTAGGAAATATTGTTGTAGATGGTGAATATAACAAAATGATTCAAGCCATATATTCCTGTTCAGTTCCTAATTTTTTCTTTATGAGTTATAGTCCAATGTTTGATTATATTAATGATTTAATTATTGTACCCAAAGAATTTATTCTTCCCGGAATTATAAAAAAGCGAAGACCATTATCTCAAAGGGCCAGGAGAAGAGGGTGGACTGGTTGTAATATTAGTTTGAAAGATATTCCTTATTCTGGGAAAATATATTTAATAAAAGATAAAAATGTGATTCCTGCAAATCATGTACGAATGAATATCCAAAAAATTAGTTATTACAGAAAAATTAAAAATGTTGACAAAAGGGGATGGTTAGCTGACATATTAAATATACTAATTAAAATCAATAAAGAAGTTTTTACCTTAAAAGATGTTTATGCTTATATTCCTTATTTAAAAGTTTTACATCCTCAAAATAATAATATTGAAGCTAAGATTAGGCAACAATTACAAATACTAAGAAACAACAACGTAATTGAGTTTTTAGGAAAGGGGGTTTACCGGAAACTGTGAAAATATTTTTGTAAACGATGAGTGGTATATTTTTCAACCAGTTTCTGAAGATTAAAATAAAAGCCTTGCATATTTCCTAAAATAGGGTATAAAATATAATTAAAATTTTGGTTTTTTGGGGGTATAAAATTGGGTCTTACCAAACGCAAGGAACAGTTTTTAGCCAAATTAAAAGAGCTTTACGATAAGCTAAAATTTCCGGTATCGTACCAAATTTTAGCGGAAGAGATGAAGGTTAGCCGCTGGACCGCGTACGATATGTTAAGGGCTTTAGAGAAGGAAGGACTGGTAATCAGGGAGTATCTTTTGGAAAAGGGGAAGTCTGCTCCGGGACGCTCAGCGGTGGGCTTTATTCCCAAAATAAAACAAAAAATGGTACCTAAAGATATAGAAGAGGAGCTTTTAAGAAAGATTCGCGAAGTTAAAACCAAGAGCCTTTCCGGTGTTTTAAAGAAAATGAAGGAAGAGCTGGCTTCAGAAAATACTCCTTTTGTCTACTGTTCCACTTTTTTGGCATATTTAACGGTGGTGCTTCATAAAATAAATATTAAAGGACTTGCCCGGTTTCCACAAATCTGGCCGCAAAAATCGATTGAGTTTCAGCTTCGGCAATTGCCCGGATTTATTTTGGGTCTTTTACACTTGAACGAATTTGGACAAAAGGAGCTCGGTAAGTTAAAAAAGAGCCTTGGCAAGTTTACTGTCTGTACTGAAGACCTTGCTTTAGAAGAAGCGAAAGCTTTGCTTTCACTGCTAGAATCTTTTCACCGGGAGGTGAGAACCTAAAATTTTTTTCACGGAAATTTTGGATTTTTGGGTATAAAAATTAATTTTGGAGGTGGGGTTATGGCGTTAAAGGCTAACATTGAGTTTGCCAAGAAGTATGTTGCAGAAAAGCTTTTAGGTGAGCTTCTTAAATACTTAGAGAAAGATCCGGAAAAAAATGTCTTAAATATTTTAAAACTTTTACACAAAATTGCCCGGGAAGAAAACCATAAAGCGTATATAAGCTATCTCATTGAAAGTTACGAAAAATACCCTGCGGTAAAAGAACAATTTCGCCGCTTTTTTGCTGAAACAAATCCCGATATCTTAACTAAACTTGCATATAATACTATTATTAATGGGGTATTATTTGGGATCCCTAAACAAAAACAGTATAAAGCCCAAACTGGGATTCATGTTCCTTTTACCCTACTGGTGGATCCTACCAGCCGCTGCAACTTAGGCTGTACCGGATGCTGGGCTGGAAAATACCAAAAAGGACCGGAACTTTCCTTTGAGCGGTTGGATCGATTATTTAATGAAGCCAAAGAGCTGGGAATTTACTTTATTGTCTTATCCGGTGGCGAACCTTTAATGTACGAGCGCCTCTTTGAACTCTTTGAAAAACATAACGATATGGCGTTTATGGCCTATACCAACGGAACTTTAATTGACGAAGCGATGGCCGATAAAATTGCCAAAGTGGGTAATTTCTCACCTGCTATCAGTATTGAAGGGTTTACCGAGCGGACCGATGCCCGGCGGGGCAAAGGGGTATTTGCCAAGATTACCCGGGCTATGGATAGTCTTCGCGAACGGGGAGTATATTTTGGGGCTTCGGTAACTGTAACCAGGGAAAATTACCTGGAGCTTACATCCGATGAGTTTATCGATTTCCTGGTGGAAAAAGGGGTCAAGTATATCTGGTCTTTCCATTATGTACCGGTAGGTAAAAATCCCGATACTTCCTTGATGTTAACGCCCGAAGAGCGACTTTATTTAGCCCAGAGAATCCCGATTTTGCGGATTACCAAACCAATCATGATTGCCGACTTCTGGAATGACGGCCATATTACCCATGGTTGTATTGCCGGAGGAAGAAGCTACTTCCATATTAATGCCAGGGGAGAGGTTGAGCCTTGCGCTTTTGTCCATTTTGCAGTAGATAATATTAATGAAAAACCGTTAAAAGAAGTATTGAAAAATCCTTTGTTTACTGCTTACCAGAAACGTCAGCCCTTCTCGGAAAATTACTTTGCTCCCTGTCCAATTATTGATGTCCCTCAGGCCTTAAGAGATATAGTTGCCGAAAGTAATGCTCACCCAACCCACGAAGGAGCAGACGAAGTTTTAGCGGGGGTGACTGCGGAATTTTTAGACAAACGGGCAGCAGAATGGGACAAGGTGTCCCGGGTACTTAATGAATATAAAAAAGAAAGAATTGCCCAGATGAAAATGTAAAGCCTTCTGCATTAAGCGGAAGGCTTTACTCTTTTAGACAAATCCGCACCTTTAAATCATCCTTTCAAAAAATTTATTTTTATTATAGCTTAATTTATAGGGGAAAAGTGTCGAAATAAAAAATATTTACATATGGTAAAATATTTTTTACAATTTATCTAATAAAAAATCATGGAGGAAGTTTATGGCATCATTTGTGGCCTCACTTTTAACCGGTCTTGCCACCGGCTTTGGGGCTTTTTTACTACTTTTTAAAAAAGAGTTTCCTAAAAGTACGATAGGCTTACTTTTAGGCTTTGCTGCCGGAATTATGCTTGCTGCATCTTTTTTTAGTCTTTTATTGCCAGCCTTAGAGACTGGAGGAATTTTTTTAACAGCTGTAGGCTTTTTAGCCGGCGCTTTATTTGTTTATTTTTTAGATCGGCTAATTCCTCATTTTCATCCGGCTTTTGGGTCAGAGGGGCCAAAGAGCGACTTAAGTAAAATATGGTTATTTATTTTGGCAATCACCATTCATAACTTTCCGGAAGGGATGGCAGTTGGTGTTGGCTTTTTAGAAAAGGATATCACTAAAGCATTGAGCTTAGCTTTAGGAATTGGTCTTCAAAACATTCCCGAAGGACTATCGGTGGCGGTGAGTTTAATCGGTTTTTCCCTTTCTACCTGGAAAATAATTGGGATTACTTTTTTAACCGGTCTTGCTGAACCCATAGGGGGGATAATAGGGGCTTTTTTAGGTAGTCTTTCGGGAAGCATTTTACCTTTTGCTTTAAGTTTTGCAGCCGGAGCGATGATTTATGTAATCTCCGATGAAATAATTCCGGAAACCCACGAAAAAGGTGGAGAAGGACGGGCAACTTTTGGAGTTATAACCGGTTTTTTATTAATGATGATTTTTGATGCAATTAAGTTTTAAAGATATTTTTAGCTAAAAGCAAAGGAGAGTAGCGAGTGCTAAAGATGGAGAACCTGGAATCAATTTATTGCAATGTTATTGAAAAAATGCAAAATGCTTTTGCTTACCACAAACTAATCGTTGATGAAAATAACGAACCAGTAGACTATATATTTTTAGCCGTCAATAAAGCTTTTGAGGAGCTTACCGGTTTAAAGAGGGATAAAATTATTGGTAAAAGAGTAACAGAAGTAATAAGGGGAATAGATCAAGCTAAATTTAATTGGATCAAGTTTTACGGAAAGGTGGCTTTAAATGGTGGTGAAGAGCAGTTTGAACAGTATTTTGAGATCTGGGATAGGTGGTATTCGGTGGATGTTTACAGTCCGGAAAAAGGATATTTTGTAACGATTTTTACTGATATTACTAATATCAAAGAAAGGGAATCAATATTAAAACAAACCACCGAGAATTTGGAAGAAATAGTAATACTTAAAGATTTAAAAACAAAAAAAGCGGTGTATGTGAATTCGGCTTTTGAAAGAATTTACGGAATTACAGTAGATGAATTAATAAAAAATCCCAACCGCTGGTATGAAATAGTTTATCCTGAGGATTTAGCAAAAGTTAAAAAATATGTAACTGCCGAAAATGCTTTAAAAAAAATAGAGAAATACGGAGTTTTTACTGCGAACTTTCGGATAATAGACAAAAAGGGTAAAGTAAGATGGATTTTTACTAAATATCTTCCGATAAGAAACGATGAGGGAGAGATTTACCGCTTAGTTGGGATTGAGCAAGATGTTACTCGCTTAAAATTATTTGAGGAAAAATTAAAAAGAGAAAAGAAAAAAGCAGAAAGGTTAGCTAAATATGACTTTTTAACTGGAATTTATAATAGAAGATCTTTTTTTGAAAGGGTTAAAATTGAGATGGCCCGCAGTAAAAGATATCAGGAAAAAGTGGCCATTATAATAACCGATATTGATAATTTTAAGAAAATTAACGATACTTACGGACATAAAGCGGGAGATGAGGTTTTAAAGGATTTTGCTAAAATTTTAAGAAGAATGTGCCGGGAGTATGACTTTGTTGCGAGATTTGGGGGAGAAGAGTTTGTATTATTTTTAAATAATGTGGAAGAGGAGAATGCAGTGAAAATAGCGGAAAGAATCCGCAATAAAATTGAAAAACATAGTTTTTATTTAAGCGAAAAAAATATTGAGATTAAGCTTACCGCAAGCTTTGGTGTAGCTTATTTAAAATCTGAAGATGAATATAATGTGGATGAGGTTCTCCAAAGAGCAGATAAAGCCCTTTACCTTGCCAAAAAAAGCGGCAAGAATAAGGTTGAATGTTTATAAAGTTTTAGCAGAAAAACGATTAAAAAAGTAAAGGTGGGCGTTTCCTTGAAAAAAAATAAGTTTTGGCTTATGGTAATGCTCCTTTCCTTAGTGTTAATCATAATTACTCTACCCCAGGAGCAAAAATTAGGCCATGCCTTAAAGCTTGTTTATCTTCATGGAGGACTTTCCCTGGTAGCCTATCTCTGGTATGGACTTACCGCTATCTTAGCTTTAGGATTTTTGGTTACCAGGCAAAAAAATCTCCTTTTAAAGGGAAGGAAGTTTTTAGTTGTATCTTTTTGGCTGATGCTTTTAGCGACCATTACCGGGGCAATAACGATGAAAATCACCTGGGGAGCGGTATACTTTAAGGAACCACGCTTTTTTGTCATGGTTTCCATGTTAATTTTTACCGGGATTGCGTATTTTGCTGAAAAGCTTTATCAAAATTCTCTTATTTCAAGCGTTTTTTACATGTTGCCAGGTATTGGCGGCTTTACCTTAAGGTTGTTTTCAAAGAGAATTGTTCACCCCCAAAATCCTATTGGGGAAAGCAATAGCTTTACTTTAAAGTTTTGGTTTTTACTGGTACTTTTAAATCTTTTAGCGTTATCGTTTTATTTTACCCAAAGGGAATTAAGGCTTATTGACAATAAAAAATAATAAGCATAAAATGTTAAAAAGAAACGCTGTGCACGGGACTTTTAAACCAAGAGCTTCAGACAGGGAGGAAAAGCCGCGATTGAGAGCTTTTCTCTGAATGCCGGTTTAAGGGAACACCCGGAAGGCGGCCTGGCTGAAGTGCAGTAGGTCAGGACGTAGGGGCTACGTTACAGCCAAGAGCGGAAGGTTTTTACCTTCAAGCAGGGTGGTACCGCGGGTAATCCCGTCCCTGGGTATTCCAGGCGACGGGTTTTTTGTTATCTGTTGTTTCTTAAAAAATTCAAATCATTTCCAATCTCAACTTCTAACCTCAAATCTCTAAAAAAGGAGGTATACAGTATGCTTACCCAAAAGCCAAAAGGCACCAATGACCTTTTTCCACCGGAAGTTTATTTGTGGGAAGAGGTTGAAAGAAAATTTCGGGAAGTTTGCCGGCGGTTTGGTTATCAGGAAATTCGCACCCCAATCTTTGAGCACACCGAGCTTTTTGAGCGGGGGGTAGGCGAGACTACCGACATTGTGGAAAAGGAAATGTATACTTTTTTAGATAAAGCTGGGCGATCAATAACCCTGAGACCTGAAGGAACGGCAGCGGTAATTCGCGCCTATGTTGAGGCCAAAAAATATGCCGAGCCCGGGCCTGCCAAGTATTTCTATATTGGGCCGATGTTTCGGTATGATAAGCCCCAGGCGGGAAGGCTTCGGCAATTTCACCAGCTCGGAGTTGAAATTTTAGGCAGCGATGAACCGATGGTAGATGCGGAAGTAATTTTAATGGCGGTAGAATTTTACAGGAGAATTGGCCTTACCGATGTAGAACTTCGCTTAAACAGTGTTGGCTGTCCTATTTGCCGAAAAAGCTTAAGAGAAAAACTTATTGCTTATTTTGGGAAAAGAAAAGATGAACTTTGTGAGTTGTGTAAAGGAAGGTTAGAGCGAAATCCTCTAAGAATTTTAGACTGCAAAAACGAGTCTTGTCAAAATATCGCTAAAGATGCACCTACTCCTTTATCGGAGCTTTGTCCTGATTGCCGGGAGCATTTTTCCGCAGTTAAAAAATATCTTGACTTAGCCCAGGTAAAATATGTAATTGATCCCTTTTTAGTCCGAGGTCTTGACTATTATACCAAGACAGCCTTTGAGTTTGTGGTGCCGGACATTGGAGCTCAAAGCTCTATTGGCGGTGGAGGACGTTATAACGGCTTAATTCGCGAAATTGGCGGGCCGGATCAGCCGGGAATAGGCTTTGCTTTGGGAGAGGAAAGAACTATTTTAGCTTTAAAAGGAAAAAGTGAAGAGATTTCCGTTCCAGTTCCGGACCTTTTTGTTTGTCTTTTGGGAGAGGAAGCCCGGGAATACGGATTTCCTTTAATCAATGAATTAAGACGGCTAAAACTCTGGATCGAGGTGGATTATCAAGGGAAAAGCTTAAAAGCTCAGTTAAAGGCGGCAAACCGCCTTAAAGCCAAAGCGGCTTTAATTATTGGCGAAGAGGAGTTAAAATCCGGTAAGTTTATATTGCGGGATTTAGATACGGGAAATCAGGTGGAGCTTTCCCGGGAGGAACTTATAGAAAAGTACGTTAAAGAAAGGGGAAAGGATAATGCTTAAAAGAAGCCATTACTGTGGAGATTTACGTAAAGATCATGCCGGCAAAAAGGTTATCTTAAATGGTTGGGTCCAGAGAAGACGCGATCACGGCGGCCTTATCTTTGTAGATTTAAGAGACCGTTCGGGTATAGTACAGGTGGTATTTTCGCCAGAAGTAGAGATGAAGGCTTTTAAAATTGCCGAAGCGATTAGAAATGAATTTGTTCTAGCTGTTGAAGGGATTGTGCGCCTTCGCCCGGAAGGTACGGAAAATCCTAACCTTTTAACGGGAGAGGTAGAAGTTTATGCAAGTCATGTTGAAGTGCTAAATAAAGCTAAAACCCCGCCTTTTTACATTGAAGACGGAATTGAGGTAGATGAACAGGTGCGGCTTCGCTACCGTTATTTAGATTTACGGCGGCCTGAGATGCAACTGGCCCTGGGGCTACGGCATAAAGCGGCGAAAGCGGTGCGCGACTTTTTAGATCGGCACGGTTTCTGGGAAATTGAGACGCCGATGCTAACTAAAAGTACCCCGGAGGGGGCCCGGGACTTCCTGGTACCAAGCCGCCTGAACCCTGGAAAATTCTATGCTTTACCCCAATCGCCGCAAATCTTTAAACAAATCCTCATGGTTTCCGGGGTGGAGAAGTATTTTCAGATTGTCCGCTGCTTTAGGGATGAAGATTTACGAGCCGACCGGCAGCCGGAGTTTACCCAGATTGATATTGAAATGTCGTTCATTGATCGGGAAGATATAATGAGCCTAATGGAAGAAATGATAGCCTATATATTTAAAGAAACCATAGGAGTAGAAGTTAAAACACCTTTTAGGCGGATACCCTACCAGGAAGCAATGCTAAAATACGGCTCCGATAAACCGGATTTACGGTTTGGTCTGGAAATTACCGATGTTACTGAACTGGTGAAAGATGTGGAGTTTAAAGTGTTTCAAACGGTGGCGAAGTCCGGGGGAGTAATTCGCGGTTTAAATGCTAAAGGTTGTGCGGGATTTAGCCGCAAAGACCTGGAAGATCTTACGAAATTTGTTGGCAACTTTGGAGCTAAAGGTCTTGCGTATTTAATTTTAACACCTGAAGAAGTAAAGTCGCCAATTGCAAAATTCTTTAAAGAAGAAGAATTAAGAGCAGTGATTAATGTTTTGCAGGGTGAACCCGGTGATATTTTATTCTTTGTGGCGGATAAACCGGAAGTGGCTGCTCAAGCTTTGGGGAACTTACGACTCCATCTTGCTGAAAGACTTGGGCTAATTCCCAAAAATGAGTTTAACTTCCTCTGGGTTATAGACTTTCCGCTTTTAGAATATGATAATGAAGAGAAAAGGTTTGTAGCGATGCACCATCCTTTTACGGCGCCCATGGATGAAGATTTACCCTTAATGGAGGAAAATCCGGAACAAGTTAGGGCCAAAGCTTACGACATGGTTCTAAACGGAGTGGAAATTGGTGGTGGTAGCATTCGTATACACCGCCGGGATATCCAGGAAAAAATGTTTAAGTTAATAGGGCTTTCCGAAGAAGAAGCCCGGGAAAAATTTGGCTTTATGTTAGAAGCTTTTGAATACGGTACACCTCCTCATGGCGGTATTGCTTTTGGTTTTGACCGGCTGGTAATGCTGATGGCGGGAAGAGACTCCATCCGGGATGTGATAGCTTTTCCCAAAACTCAGAGTGCTACAGACTTAATGGTAGGGGCGCCAAATGTTGTCGAACGCCGTCAGCTTAAGGAACTGCATATAAAAGTTGATATTCCGGCTAAACAACAATAAAAATCCAGAAATTAGAACCTTGAGAGGTATGTTGATTTATGCTATGATTTAAGCAAGAAAACGCTCCCTGCTTTGTGCGTGATCCACCGGGAAGTTCGTATCCAACACGCGAACATAGGGAGTCCGGACTCTGATTGTGGCGTGCACGCCCCTATAGGGGAAGCCAAAAGCAATCAGGAGGACACCCACCTGGTAGAGAAGGGGTTCGTAACTTCGTGGATTACGGCAAAGCGGGGTTTTCTTCTGTTAAAAACTAGTGAGGTGTGGTTATGCACCGTTTTTCGCGGACGAAAATTATTATTGGCAGTGAAGGGCTAGAAGTACTACATAATAGTCGGGTGATGGTTTTTGGACTGGGTGGAGTTGGCTCACCGGCGGTGGAAGCTTTAGCCCGGACCGGAGTTGGCTCTTTGGTTTTAGTGGATTTTGACAGGATAAGTGTTACCAATATCAATCGTCAGCTGCCAGCTTTAGATACTACGGTGGGAATGTTCAAAGCAGAAGTTTTAGCTAAAAGGATTCAAGAAATTAATCCAAAAGCAGAAGTAGTTGTAGTAACGGAGAAAATTACTCCCGTAAATGCCCGGGAGTTTTTAGATTATGAGCCGGATTACGTAATTGAGGCCATTGACACGTTAAAAAATAAAATTGCTTTAATATCCCTTTTATACCGTGAAGGGGTACCTTTTATATCTGTAATGGGAGCTGGGAACCGGCTCGATCCTACAAAGTTTAAAGTTGCTGATATCTCCCAAACCCATACCTGTCCTTTAGCCCGGCGGGTTCGTCAGGGTCTTAAAAAAGAGGGAATTTATAATGGTGTAAAAGTAGTGTTTTCCGAAGAACTGCCGCTTAGGGAAAGAAGTACTAGCGATGAACCGTTGCCGGCGGGAAAAAAGCATATCCCTGGGAGTATTATGTTTGTTACGGCTACTGCCGGGTTAATTGCCGCTGGAGAAGCGGTAAAAGACCTCTTACGGACTAATAAGATTTTGTAATATATAACACAATGTTTCTTTAATTGACAATTAAAGAATAGCGGGAGTATAATTTATAGGTGGGGTTTATAGAAACCGGGGGGAAAGGAGCGGTTTTAATGGGAATTATAACCTTAACTGATGAAAACTTTGAAACGGAAGCATTAAAAAGGGAAGGGCTTATGATTGTAGACTTCTGGGCAGAGTGGTGTGGTCCCTGCCGGATGATAGCGCCAGTTTTAGAGGAAATTGCCCAGGAATATGAAGGAAAATTAACGGTGGGTAAACTTGATGTTGATAGCAACCCGGAAGTGCCAAGACGTTACGGGATAATGAGTATTCCGACTCTTCTTTTTATTAAAAATGGGGAAGAGGTGGGACGGTCAGTTGGGTTTAAACATAAAAACGAACTGATGAAATTAATAATTAAAAATCTATAAATTTTTACTTTTTTTACTTTAAATGCGCTTTAGCCCTAAAGCGCATTTTTTATTATCTAGGTTTATAATAAGATTAACTCTGAAAAACAAAAATATTGCTGTTAAAAAGGGTGAGGGAAGTGGATTTATGGGATATGGCTAATAATAAAAGGACTCGTGAGGTTCCTTTAGCTTTTAGAATGCGTCCCCGAAATTTAGATGAATTTATAGGGCAGGAGCATATTTTGGGAGAAGGTAAGATATTAAGACGAGCGATTTTGAGTGACCGGCTTGGGTCTTTAATTTTTTATGGTCCTCCAGGTACGGGAAAAACAACTTTAGCTAGGATTATTGCCAATACTACAAAAAGTGGTTTTGAAAGCATCAATGCGGTTACCTCGGGAGTGGCGGAAATTCGGGAAGTAATAAGAAAAGCTAAAGAGCGGGAAAAATATTATGGCGAAAGGACTGTTTTATTTATAGATGAGATTCACCGTTTTAATAAGGCGCAGCAAGATGCGTTATTGCCCGAAGTGGAAGCTGGAACGTTGGTATTAATTGGAGCTACTACGGAAAATCCTTATTTTGAAGTAAATGCGCCCCTTCTCTCCCGCTCACGGATTTTTGAATTCAAACCCTTAAGCGAGAAAAATATCAAAGAAATCGTTAAAAGAGCGCTTACCGATAAAGAGCGGGGCCTTGGGGAATATAATGTTGAGTTAGCAGAAGATGCCCTTTCCCACCTTGTTACCATGGCAGCCGGGGACGCTCGGGCAGCTTTAAATGGCTTAGAGCTTGCTGTCTTAACTACACCTCCTGATGACAATGGGGTACGTCGGATTACCGTAGAAATAATTGAGCAGTCGATGCAGAAAAAAGCGCTTGTTTACGATAAAGAGGGGGATAACCATTATGACACGATCTCGGCGTTTATAAAAAGTATCCGTGGTTCTGACCCTGATGCAGCGGTATATTATTTGGCTCGCATGCTTGAAGCCGGGGAGGATCCCCGCTTTGTTGCTCGCCGATTAATAGTACATGCTGCCGAAGATATTGGCCTTGCTGATCCTATGGCTTTAAATGTTGCGGTTTCTGCTTTTCATGCTTTGGAGTTTGTAGGCATGCCCGAAGCAAGACTGCCTTTAGCCGAAGCAACTTTATATCTAGCCTGTGCTCCTAAATCCAATGCGGTAATCAAAGCTATTGATAACGCTTTAGCTACAGTGAGAAAAGGGGGAAATGGACCAATTCCCCAGCATTTAAGAGATGCTCATTATGCTGGAGCGAAAGAGCTTGGAAGGGGAAAATATTATAAGTATCCCCATGATTACCCGGGGCACTTTGTGGTTGAAGAGTATTTACCGGAAAATTTAAAGGGACAGCGATTTTATGAACCTTCCGAGGAAGGGGCGGAAAACCAAATTAAAAAAAGGCTAAGGGAATTGTGGGGAAAAGTAAAAAACTTTACTAAATAAATCGGAATTCTTGACATATAATTTAGATAGTGCTATGATGATTTTGAAAGCAAAGTAATTTACTCGGAATTGGTGGTGAACCATGAAACTTTCAACCCGAGGGCATTATGGTTTAAAAGCCATGTATGACCTGGCCCTTCATTATGGGGAGGGACCAGTACCTATTTCGGAAATTGCCCAGCGCCAGATGATTTCGGAGCCCTATTTAGAACAGCTTTTTTCAGCCTTACGTAAAGCCGGACTTATAAAAAGTGTCCGGGGGGCTCAGGGAGGGTATTTACTAAACCGGTTACCTGAAGAGATTACCGTCGGCGAAATTGTCCGGGTCTTAGAAGGTCCGATAGCTCCTGTAGAATGTGTGCTGGAGAATGTCAAAGAAGCCTGTGACCAGGCTGATGCTTGTATCTCCCGCATAGTCTGGTCCAAAGTAAGAGATGCTTTAAATGAGGTGATGGATTCCATTACCTTACGAGATATGGTGGAAGAAGCAAACCGAAATCAAAGCCAAAATTTAATGTATTATATCTAGAATGGTTAGGAGGATGTGATATGGAACGGATATACCTGGATCACGGGGCAACAACCCCCTTATCCCGGGAAGTTTTAGAAGAGATGATGCCGTATTTAACGGAGAAGTACGGTAACCCTTCCAGTATTCATTCCTTTGGCCGCGAAGCTAAAAAAGCTATTGAAGACGCCCGGGAAAAAGTAGCAAAGGCTATTAACGCCGACCCGGGGGAAATAGTATTTACCGGAGGGGGTACCGAAGCCGATAATTTAGCGATAAAAGGCATTGCCCGGGGATATAGACATAAAGGAAATCATATTATTACCTCAGCAGTTGAGCACCATGCCGTATTAGATGCTTGCCTTTCCTTGCAAAAAGAAGGCTTTGAAGTAACAGTTTTGCCGGTTGATGAGTATGGCATGGTGTCGGTAGATGATGTGAAAAATGCTATTACCGATAAAACTATTTTAATTACTATTATGCATGCCAATAATGAAGTGGGTACAATTCAACCGATTGCTGAAATTGGGGCAATAGCCAAGGAGAGGGGAGTTTACTTCCATACTGATGCTGTGCAAACGGTAGGGAAGATTCCGGTAGATGTAAAAGAGTTGAAAGTTGACTTGTTATCGTTATCGGCCCACAAAATCTATGGTCCTAAAGGGGTTGGCGCCCTTTATGTAAGAAAAGGGCTTAAACTGGAGCCCCTTACTAATGGTGGCGGCCAGGAAAGAAAACGCCGGCCCGGAACTGAAAACGTGGCTGGGATTGTGGGATTAGGAAAAGCTATTGAGCTTGCCGTTGCTGAAATGTCGGTGGAAGCTGAACGGCTTATTAAACTTCGAGATAAACTAATTAAAGGGGTCTTAGAAAAGATTCCTTACGTAAAACTAAATGGACATCCAACTTTAAGGCTTCCCCACAATGCTAATTTTAGCGTTGAATTTGTTGAAGGTGAATCAATGCTTTTAATGCTTGATATGAAAGGGATTGCAGCTTCTAGCGGTTCTGCCTGTACTTCCGGTTCTCTGGACCCGTCCCACGTTTTACTGGCGATGGGCATACCTCACGAAGTAGCTCATGGTTCATTGAGGCTTACTTTAGGAAAGTCAAATACCGAACAACAGGTGGATTATGTCCTGGAGGTTCTTCCAGGAATTGTTGAAAGATTGCGGGAAATGTCTCCGCTTTATAATCAAAAAGTTTTGGGGGGAGAGTAAAAATGTATACGGAAAAAGTTATGGATCATTTTACCAATCCACGGAATGTGGGGGAAATTCCTGATGCTGATGGGGTCGGGGAAGTAGGCAATCCTTCCTGCGGCGATATCATGCGGATTTACATTAAAGTAGATGGAGATAAAATCACCGACGTAAAGTTTAAAACCTTTGGCTGCGGTGCCGCAATTGCTACTAGCTCCATGGTTACCGAAATGGTTAAAGGAAAAACCATTGAAGAAGCCATGAAAATTACCAACAAAGCTGTTGCCGAGGCTTTAGATGGTCTACCACCGCAAAAAATGCACTGTTCAAACTTAGCAGCCGATGCTTTAAAGGTCGCTATTGAAGATTATTTCAAGAAAAAAGGGCAAAAATAAGAAAGCGGTACATAGCCGCTTTCTTTTGTTAGGAAGGAGTGAAAAATTATTAAAAGAAAAAAAGTGCTGGTGGCCATGAGCGGGGGTGTTGATAGCTCTGTTACCGCTGCCTTATTATTGGAACAAGGGTATGAAGTAGTGGGAGTAACCATGCAAATCTGGGACCCCAAAGTGGAAGTCGTTGGGGAAGATTATGTAGGCTGCTGTTCCCTTTATGCGGTAAATGATGCCCGACGAGTAGCCGACCGTTTAGGTATTCCCTACTATGTTTTAAATTTCCGACAACTATTTGAACGGAAGGTTATTGATTATTTTACCGAAGAATATATGCGTGGGCGCACTCCCAATCCCTGTATTGCCTGCAACCGTTATGTTAAATTTGATGCTTTATTAAACAAAGCAATTAATCTTGGCATGGATTATATGGCCACCGGCCATTATGCCAGGGTGGTTTATAAAGACGATACTGGTAAATACGGCCTATTTCGGGGTGTTGATCGAAAAAAAGACCAAACCTATGTTTTGTATAACCTCACCCAGGAGATTTTAAACCGCCTGCTACTCCCTTTAGGAGATTACACTAAAGAAGAGGTCCGGATGCTTGCCCGGAAATATAATTTAGTTACTGCTGATAAGCCGGAAAGCCAGGAAATATGCTTTGTACCCGATGATAATTACCGCAAATTTTTAAAAGAGCGCCGGGGAGAAGAGATTAAGCCTGGAAATTTTGTCGATGTTAAGGGTAATATTTTAGGGCGTCATCAGGGCTACCCCTTTTATACTATAGGCCAGCGCAAAGGTTTAGGTGTGGCTTTAGGTAAACCGTACTATGTAGTGGAAATAAGGCCTGAAACCAATGAAGTAGTTTTGGGGGAAGCTGCGGAAATACTTAACCAGGAACTAATTGCTACGGATTTAAATTTTCTCTGGTTTGATGAAATTCCAGAACAGTTTGAGGCTGAGGCTCAAATTCGGTATAATGCTAAACCTCAGCCGGCGGTGGTCAAACGAATTAACAAAGACAAAGTAAAAGTAATATTTGCCAAACCCCAGCGGGCTATTACCCCAGGGCAAGCGGTAGTATTTTACCGAGGTGATGAACTTTTAGGTGGTGGAACAATTGAAAAAAGTTTATGACGGGTAAGGGGTGACTTGCCCGTTTTTTTTCTTTTGTAAAAGGCTTTTAAATGCTATAATAAAGAAGAATTTAAAAGTAAGTAGAGGGGCAAATTATGGAGCTTGAGCGTATTGTTCTGGTGGTTTTTTTAACCCTTATTATCCACTTAGTAGATACTTTATCTTTAGCGGCAAGAATTTCTGGGGTTAAAACGAAAAAGCTGGCCCTTGCCGGTTCGGTCTTTAACATTATTGTTTTAATCTCCAGAACTTCAAATATGATCCAAGCGCCGCTTTTAGGGAGTATTGTGGAGATTGCCCTTAAAAAGCATGATTTGGCGGGATTGGCAGCAGTTTTTCGCTGGGTACTTTTAGGGGCAACCGGTGGGACCCTTCTGGGGGCCTTTTTAATTCCCACTTTTATTAATTACTTTGTTATTGCTTTAAATAAACTGGATGAAGTAGGCTCAGTTCCGAAACTAATTATTGTTACCCTTCGTCAGCGAAAAACTCAGGTTATTAAAGAAAATATTCGAGGAGTTCCTTTAAATTCAGTAAAAAACCTAGCCCGGGAGCAAATGCCGTATAAAATTTTGTTGTTAAATTTATTAATTACCGGAATATATACTACAGGTGTTTTATCAGCAATGTATGCCGGAGTTTTAAATCCCGAATTCCGCTTAACTGCTAGCCAGCTTTCCGGAATAATAAATGGTTTTGCAACGATTGTCCTCGTTTTATTAGTTGACCCTTATTCGGCCATGGTGACCGATAGGGTTTTAAGTGGAGCCCTGCCAATGGCTTCATTAAACCGGCTGGTTTTAGCGCTTTTGGTGAGTAAATTTTTCGGTACGTTATTAAGTCAGGTTATATTAATACCGGCGGCACGGGTTATCCTTTATTTTACTCGTTTAATTATCTAGGTTTTTTGGTGTTTAACATAAAATTAACAAAGGACTAACATCTAACTAATTATAAAAAGGTAAGATAATGTTGATACTATATGCAGCATTGGAGGATACAGGATGCCGTCGGACGTTAAGATTGTAGTTCGGGATTTGAATTTATTTTATGGGAACTTCCATGCGCTAAAAAATATTAACATAGATATTGGTAAAAATGAGGTTACGGCTTTAATTGGACCTTCTGGTTGTGGAAAGTCGACTTTTTTGCGAACTTTAAACCGAATGAATGACTTAATTCCAGGAGTCAGGATCGATGGTTCGGTTATCTTCGACGGTGTTGATATCTATAAAGATAATTTTGATGTAGTAGAGTTAAGAAAAAGAGTTGGTATGGTTTTTCAATCGCCAAACCCTTTTCCCAAATCAGTGTATGAAAATGTAGCCTATGCCCCTAAAATTCATGGGCTTAAAGACAAAAGAAAGCTTGATGAGATAGTGGAAAAGAGTTTGCGGGGAGCGGCCCTTTGGGATGAGGTAAAAGATCGCCTTTATAAACCCGCCACTGGTTTATCCGGGGGGCAGCAGCAAAGGCTGTGCATTGCCCGGGCGTTGGCTATAGAACCTGAGGTGCTCCTAATGGATGAGCCTACATCAGCTCTTGATCCCATTTCAACGATGAGAATTGAAGAACTTATCCAGGAATTAAAGAAAAAATATACTATAGTAATAGTGACCCACAATATGCAGCAAGCGGCAAGGGTTTCTGATAAAACTGCCTTTTTCTTAAACGGTGAACTTATTGAAGTGGATAAAACTGAAATCATTTTCACCAAACCCCGGGATCAACGTACGGAAGATTATATCACCGGCCGGTTTGGTTAAGGGAAGTATTGACGTCGGTAAAAATATTACTTTACCGGCGTTTTTTTATGGGTCGTACGTTTTTACCAGAAATTAGCCCTTGAAGAAAGGGAAAAGGATTTGGTATATTAATAAAGCGTCCCGTAGGCGGCGGAAACAACTAGAAGCAAAAAAGGTCAAAAAAACCGCTTGACAAGGGAGCACGAGATGTGATAAATTAAGAATCGTCGCTGACGGCGAATGCCGTCGAAAGTAAGCGGTACCTTGGCAAAGAAATAACGGCAAGCGGACCGTACTCGAGAAGGGGTACGGAAGCAAAAAATAAGGAGAAGCTTGGATTAACCTTTCATAGGACCGAGCCTACGGAAGTAGGTTTAGATAACGGGGTTCCCAAAAAATCGTAAGATTTTTTGGGGGGATATAAATGGAGGGTTTGATCCTGGCTCAGGACGAACGCTGGCGGCGTGCCTAACACATGCAAGTCGAGCGG